>CAZRLV010000036.1:0-16602 GCA_964600955.1 uncultured bacterium | reverse complement strand
ACTCTGGGGGAGGATAAAAGCGCTGTTACCTGAGGTGATTATAGTGCTTGCTACCCATCGACCAAAATTTGCTGGAAACGCCACCTATTTACTGGATTTTCACTCAACCCCGGCCGAAGTCCGCAGCCCCACAGGGAGTCACTATGAGTCCTAGTCTTGCCAATTCTTCCCCCTTTTTTGGATTCAAGTCTTATGTAGACCCCAACTGTGGCCTGTAAGACAAGGATGAAGCGACTTCTTCCTTGATCGAAGACTTCAATCGGTCACTGACGGACGGAAACTGCCTTCAGGAATCTACAGAGTGTTTATGCTCCGCTGCAAAAGATCGTTTGCTGGCGCACGTGGACCGCAACGGGTTTATGCAAAATACGGTGGTTTGCCAGGCCTGTGGCCTTATTCGATCCAACCCAAGACTGACCTCTGAGGAGTATGCGAAATTTTATCAGTCGGACACCTATCGACGGGTGTATGACGGTTCGGGGTTTATGGATTTCTGTACCAGGCGCTATAGCACTCAAACGGGGCAGCATATTTTGGATGAAGTGGTCAATTCCACTGGAGACGTGAGGGGAAAATCAATCAAGTCTATGGGAAGAAAGATAGGGTTACTAGACTAGAGCTTCTAGCTTGCGAGCATTCAGTGAAGACTTTAATAACCACGGGCTTTAAAGGGGAGTACCGGGCGGGTGAAGACCCTATTTTTGCCGGGGACTGGTGCTTTTTTGACCAAAGTCATCTGCCCCCGGCTTCAAAAGCGCAGATTTTTAAATATCCCTTTTCAGCGCGCGAGACACAGAAGGCAAATCGAGCTATTTATGAAGCCTATCAGGAGCTTTTGACTGAGCTACCCAAGGTTTTGGACCCGATTTATGGTTGGGACGGGAACCAGAGAGCGTATTCGATCTATCTTGGACGTTGGCTTTTCCATTTCTTACATGATTTTTACGAGAAATACACCTTACTTACAGAGATTTCACGTTGCTTTCCTAAAATCAGGCAGCGCAGGATTTCATTTCCAGCCGTTTCTTGTCGTGACTACCTAGACTATGCACTCAATTCATATTCTAATCATTATTTCAATTACCTGCAATTTGGGGCAATATCCAACCTGGTAGATGGAATTGCAGTCGAGGAAACCGATGCCTGTTTCGTCGAATCATTTTTCCATGCCCGTTCAAAATTGAGCTTCAGTGAACTTCGAGGAAAATTATTTAGGCTGCTTTGCTCTATAAATGGAAGCCTTCAAAAAGACATGGTTTTGATTGTCGACCCCTACTATGAGAGTCAGCAAGGTCAAAATATTCTATCCATGTTTGTTTTGAGCAAGGCCAGAATTTTACATGATCTTGGGACTCTATCCATTCCCCCTATAGAAGCAAATATTGACTTGTCTCTGCGCGAATCCTTACGGGATAAATTACTCAATGCGTCAATGGGAAAACTAGCTCACCTTAGCTCTCATCTAGTATTTCAGTTTTTGCCGCAAAGTTTTATAGAAACATTTTCAGAGTACCGGGGTCAGGCCCTGAAACTTCAGGCCAAGACAGGCCCAATTCAGAGGTTTTTTACATGCAATGCGCTGCATTCCAATACGCTTTTCAAAATGCTGGTTGCCCTGTCTCAAGACTCAGAGCTATGGGTTTCTCAGCACGGGGGGGCCTATGGTTATGCAAGGTTTTATAGCGCGGAGGAATACGAGAAATGCTTAAGTCAAAAATACTTTTCCTGGGGCTGGCAAGAGCCTGTACTACCCCACCCCAAAATATTGAAAAAACCCTCTGAAGTACAGGATAGAATTCTTTTGACCTTTCCCAGTGTGACCTATTATAGCGGCCTTCTAGAGAGTATTTATAACTCCACCAATGTTTGTAAAACTTATGAAAATACTGACCGGTTTTTAGACCTCTTGGATCCTTTAATTCAGTCGAGAATCTGTTTCAGGCAGCTCAAGAATCCAGGATTGCGCCGTTTTGAAAAGACTGGATTCAAAGCGGATACGATCCAGAACTTTGGAACGAGCTTAATGTCTGCGCGTTTGCATCTCACAAATCACATGGGTACCCCAGCACTTGAGAGCCTTGCGGCAAATCGTCCCACTCTGATTCTATTTGATCCACTGGTTACTGTGGTTCGCTCGCAGGCGGTGTCTTATTTCAAGCGACTCGAGGAAGTTGGCATTATATTTACGGATCCTACGCGGGCCGCCAGACATCTGAATGACTGCTTTCCCAGGTTGGAGACCTGGTGGGCTGAACCTCAGGTTCAGTCAGCCCGTCAAGAGTTTTGCCGTCAATTTGCCAGGCAGGACCCGCACTGGAAAAGGCAGTGGATTCGTGAATTATTGGTCTAATTTCTTGAATCATGGGATAATGCAAAACCATGTCAAATCTCTACGAAGACGGCACCTATCTTGAGGTGAATCCAGACCTGCACGAAGAAGACTCAGATTTCAAATTTTCGCAAATAAAGCCATGGCTGGAAAAGCTCTCGGTTGAACAAGCCGAGATCAAAGTTCTGGATGTAGGTGGCGGGGCAGGGAAGCTCGGAAGGCTTGTGGGGGAAGTGCTGGAGCGCAGTGGCTACCAGCCAAAATTTACGGCCCTGGACCTGAGTCAGGAAATGTTGGATATTCAGCGTTCCAACAATCCTTATATTGTGGAAACATGTAACGAGGGGCTTGAGAAATTCGAGAACCGCAGATTTGATTTGACCTTGATGATTGATGTCATTGAACATATTCCGACTAAAGACCTGGCTGCTCAAAAGCTAAATGCCCTCAGTGATTATATTATTTATAATATCCCTATCGAGATCAATGCGGTCGATCTGCTCAGAAATATCTATATGAAGGGCAGGCATTATCCGCTTCAAACGGAGACGCTGGGCCATGTTCATTTTTTCAATTTTGCGAGTGCCAAAAAGCTTCTAGCAAAGCACCATAGAGTGTTGGCATCAAGGTTTGTCCCCTATTGTTCGCATATTCTCAAATCCGACTCCCCGGTTTATAAAGAGCTTAGAACCCATCGACTGCGGCGGATAGAGCTCCTGGCTTCAGACTTTGTTTGCTCCTATCTCAAGCCCATGTCTCCCTGGTTGGTACAGGGGTCGGTTTATTCTCTAACGCGCTCACGATGAAGTCCCTGATTCTCTTTACCGAGAACTATACAGCCGGAGGAGCTGATCAGGTAGCACGCACTTTGCTTGAGCATTTGCCGGTTCATTCAATACACCTGGTTTTTAATTCGAATCTTGACCCAAAAATTCTATTGAAACCGCCTCTTTCAGATCGCGTAAAACTCCATCCCTACCGCTTACTAACAACCGCTGATTTTGTACTTTGGGCCCAAAGCCTGCATAGGCTTAACCCCTTTCGCTACCTGTTGAGGATGGTGGGTTGGCTGGCAAGATATCCTTTATTTTTAGCAGCCTACTTTATTTTCCGTCTGCAGTTTAGACAATTTGGTTCAGATGTTTTTCTGGCAAATAATGGTGGGTATCCTGGAGGCGAATACTGCAGAATAGCCGCCATCGCTGCGGTTCATAGCAAAATATCCAAAGTAGCTATGATTTTTCATAGTATTCCCACAGCCCCGCGTAAGATTCTGCGCTGGTTAGAATTTAGATTGGATCAGATCATAGATCGGGACGTCTCCATGATTACCGTGTCAAATTTCACAGCCAGGGCTTTGCTTGAAAAAAGAGCCTTTAAGCGGCCCCCCATTTGCATCTACAATGGTCTGGAGCAAGAATTAAGCTCAGGGAAGAAGCGATCTGAAAGCTCAATTTTAAGGGTTCTCCATATAGGCTATTTTGATGCCAACAAAAATCAGATTCTGCTATTAAAGGCATTGAAGCAAGTTCTGGATTGGGGAGTCTCAGGGCTAGAATTGGTGTTTGTGGGCGATGTGAAGGACTGCGAGTATTTCAAGCGGTTCAAGCAGTTTTCTGCTGAGCATGGACTGGACCCCTATATTAAATTAGAAGGGTATCAAGACGATGTTGGCCCTTATTTTAAATCCTGCGATGTTTTTGGGCTTTGCTCACAGGTTGAAGGGTTTCCACTAGTGATTTTGGAGGCCATGAGAGCTGCTTTGCCTGTGATCTCTACAAGAGTTGGGGGAGTGGGTGAGATGATTGAACACGGTTTAAATGGTTGGTTGGTTGAGCCAGAAGATTTTCAATCCATAGCTTTGTATTTAAGGCGTCTCAGTGAAAATAGAGGACTTCTCGAAGCGATGGGCTTCGCTTCTCGCAAAGCATTTGATTCAAAATTTACGCGCAAAACTATGATGCGATCCTATGTGAGTGCGCTTGGGCTGTGAGAGGATCAAGGTTGCAAAGTAATGGAGTCTTACAGTAGTTTGCAAAGTCATGTTTCGGCGCATCGTAGATAAGATTCTGTTTCTGATCAATAAGCTATATCATCGAAGCTATGCCCACAAGTTCAAGAGACTTGGAAACAACATAACTTTGGGCCCACGTGTTTTCATTGACTACCCGGACTGTGTGGAGATCGGCGATGATGTTCACACCCACCAGGATGTATGGATCTCCATCGCAAAATTCAATTATCAAAAAGGGTCAGAAATCCAAACCCTATCTCCGTCGTTTGTGATTGGGGAGGGGACTTATATTGGTCGAAGCTGTCTTTTTGCATGCATTGAGAGCGTGTGTATTGGTAAATCCGTTATGTTTTCAGACCGCTGTTTTGTGGGAGACGCAGTGCATGGACATCAGAATCTCGAACTTCCCATCATCGATCAATATCTTCAGAAAGGCGGATCTGTGAACATAGGAGATGGTTGTTGGTTGGGTGTGGGAGCGGTGATTCTTCCAGGAGTACAACTAGGGAAACACTGTGTAATTGGTGCCAATTCAGTCGTTACAAAGAATATTCCTGATTATTCTGTCGCAGTGGGTAATCCTGCCAGAGTCATTCGAAATCTGGCCTCAAGGGATGGCTAAAATGGACTTCATAGATCAAGACTACTGGGATGATAGCTATAGTGGGTTTGAGTTCTATCGGGTCGATAATGATGATCCAGTACGGCTTTGGATTGAAGAGTATTTTAGAAATGGGTCAGGAACCTGCTTTGAGGTTGGCTGTTTCCCGGGGCGTTACCTTGGAGTTTTTGGTGAGTTGGGTTATGAGCTAAATGGGATCGATCTAACTCCCAGGGTCGAGCATGATTTTGCAAAATGGCTTTCTCACAGAGGTTTTAAAGTTGGAAGCTTCACACAAGGCGACTTCATGGAGATCGAAGCTTCAAAGCAGTTTGATATCGTCTGTTCTTTTGGCTTTATTGAGCACTATACAAACTGGGATCAGGCAATCAAAAAACATTTTGACTGGTTGAAACCGGGAGGCTTTTTGGTTCTTGAGGCCCCTAATTTTCGTGGTTGGTTTCAGCATTTTTTACACCAATTGGTGGACCAGGAAAACTTGAAACGTCACAACCTCGACTCCATGGTGCCGCTCCAGTGGGCAGATTTGGCCCGCGAAGCCGGATTCGAAATAATTCAGGAAGGTTATATCGGGACCTACCTATTCTGGGAAGACGAGCAGGAACGCAATTTGATCCAACAGTTAATTTTAAAAGGAATTCGCCTCCTTGGGAGAATACTTCCAAGCATCTTACCGAAGGGACTCCCTGCCTTTGCACCATTTTGCACCTTGATCGCCAGGAAACCAGGGAATTAAGCTCTTCGAGAAATATTACCCAGGAATGGCCAATAGTTGATGATATAGATCTTCAAAGGATTCCAAATAGTAAGCCTCTTGGAGCTCTTTTAGCTTAGTATTATTATATCCAAAAAAGGGAATTCCATGCGTGATGGCAGCTTGGTAGTCGTTGATACTGTCCCCAATCATGACCCCATTATGAATGGTTGCCTCGCTGTGCTCCATGGCCCGTCCGAGGATTTCCACTTTTGTGCCCGGAGAGCCTAGAATTTCTTTGAAAAAAGGAGCAATTTCAAGGGTTGAACAGAGCCAGCGAAGTTCTGTTTCATCTGCGGCTGAAACAACATAAATCTGAAATTCCCTGGAGTACTTTTTGATGAATTCATGCGTATCTTGGATGAGTTGATTCGGGTCACACAGGCGCTCACTGACGAAGTTTGAAAACTCTTGTGCCAAAATGTCGACCTGAGCATCCGTGATACTCTCTCCCAGACATTGTTCATAGAAAAAGCGAATTTTCTCATAGCGCGATACTCCACCATTTTCTTGATGAAATTGCATCAGAGTAGAAACTGCCTGAGCCGGGTAGTTGCGAAAAATATGAGCAAACCCCGCATTTTTAATGGCGTCAGAATCTAGAATGACTCCATCAAAATCGAGAAAAATATATTGAATCATTGGGTCCGGTTATTTTTGAAGATATTGCTTAACGAGTTTGTCATGGGAGAGAACTGCTTCGACCTGTGCCAGGTCCTCTCGCGTATCCACGGCCTTGGTTTCAAACTGAGTGGGAACCATGCGCACTTTTTCTCCCCATTCGAGAATTCTCAACATATCCACAGACTCAATTACCTCTAACTCAGTGGGTTCCATTTCTTGATATTTCAAGAGAAAGTCCCTTTGAAATGGAATGATGCAAACTTGTTTTAATCGAGGGACATCCCCTTGAAACTTGGCGCTTGATGGAATAGGGGCTCGTGAGAAATAGAGGGCATTTGAGCGTTTATCCACGACAACCTTAATCGTGTTGGGGTCGACAAACTCTTTTTCAGAGCTAATTTTGCCAAGAAGATTACTGACCTTGACCCTAGAGTCCTTTATCAAGGGGGCCACGGCCTCATCGATCATTTGGGGATATACCATGGGTTCGTCGCCTTGAACCATAACTAAGATGTCCACAGGATTTGGGTCTGAGGCTTCAATTTTTTCAAGAGCTTCAGCACAGCGGTCTGTGCAGCGTTCATGGTCATCACGCGTTAGGATGGCCCTGCCCCCCGCCTGCTCTATGGCGTCGAAAATGACCTGATCACAAGTTGCCACATAGGTTTGGGACAGGCTTTGAGCCAAACATACCCGGCGATAGACATGCTCAATCATGGGCATCCCCAAAATGGGGGCCATGGGTTTCCCTGGAAAACGACTTGAACCCATGCGAGCCGGAATCACAGCGATAATATTCATTTCAGAACCTTTTTGGCACATAATATTATTCATCGAGGGCAAAAAATAAATGATTCCTGTTCATAGTGGATTCTAGTTTTGTACGTGCAGGCTCTGTTGGATTTGAGCTAGATTCTCTTTGATTCTTTCGGCCAGGAAGTAAAAATCAGTACCGAATGCTGCAAAATCAAATTTATCCATTGAGAGCTTGTTTAGCAAAATGGTTGGGTCAGGTTGTACCTGATGGAGCCCGATTGATTTCCCTTTGGTCTTGCAGGCTGTTACTAGTTTTTTTAAGGCCTCTTTTACATCCGGGCGCTCAAACTCTCCAGGATGCCCCATGGAAGCCGACAAATCGTAAGGCCCCACAATGAAGCCGTCAATGCGATCAACGCTTAAGATTTCGCCAATATTTTCAACGGCGTCAATATGCTCAAGTTGCCCTATGATCACGGCTTCATTTTCCAGCCATTTTATGTATTCTTCAAATTTGTATCCGTAACCCTGAGCACGGTAAAGTCCAACCCCCCGCTTCCCGGAAGGAGGATAGAGAGTGTGATTGACGGCGTCTTTGGAATCCTGGAGACAGCAGATATTGGGAACGATGACCCCATCGGCCCCGATATCCATGGCCTTTTTAATCAGGACATCATCATTTTTTGACACACGAATCAAGCCTTTTTTGCCGCGCCCCTGAATGACGTTCAAGAGTCCCTGAGCGGTCTCCAGGGTCATTGAGGTATGCTCCATGTCCAGGGTGATCCAGTCAAAATCCTGATCACAAAGAATTTCTGCCACTGAAGCATGTCCAATAGTGAGCCAGGTTCCAAGGCTAAATTCTCTGTTTCTCAGTCGCTTTCTTAAACTCATAGTATTGTCTCCCATAGTTCAGGTGGATCTAGCTAAATAGTGGTCTTTCAAATGTTTAATCGCGTTCTGGCCCATGGCTAAAATTGCCTCTGAAGTGTTTCCTCCAATATGGGGGGTGGAAATTAGATTGGGTATAGAAATCAGATCCATGTCTGTGGGCGGCTCTTCAGGATATACATCTATGGATGCACCTGCAATCCTAGCCTGCTGCAGGGCGTATTTAAGAGCGCCTAAATCTACGATGTCTCCTCGCGCTGTGTTGATGATAAATACGGATGATTTCATCTTTGCGATTGTGTCCGGGTTGATCAGATGTCTGGTTTTATGCGTTAAAGGGGTATGTATGGTTATAAAATCGGCATTTTTAAAGATCTCTTCCTTACTGGCTATTTTGATTGGTTCGTTTTTGCAAAGATTTGAAATATCCAGGATGTCATTAACCCATAGAGAGCAACCAAAGGGTTTGAGCAGGCGCGCGACCTCCTGGCCAATATGTCCATAGCCGATGATTCCGACGGTTTTTCCCGTTAATTGGCTTCCTCCCGATTTATTCCACCGACCTAGTTTAAGCTCATTGGAGGTCACGTAAAAATTGCGACATAGAGCCAGCATAGAACCGATCGTAAGTTCAGCCACCGACACTTTGTTGACCCCCCCTGTCCAGCCAATTTTGACTCCCCGCCGCTGACATAGCTCAAGATCAATATTGTCGAGTCCCACGCCGTATTTTGCAATAAACTTAACTTGGGGGCAGGCATCAAGCAGGGCTTGGTCAATTGGCTCAAGTCCAACAACCAGAGCCTGGGCCCCACTTACAAACTTGATTAACTTCTGTCCAGACAGTCGCAGGCCCTCCAGATTAAATTTTGTTTGTGGAAAATTATCGAGTAACTCAGATCTAAGATTTTCGCTCTTGGAGAAGGACGAAGAGGTCACGGTAATTTTCAATTCTCTGTCCATACACTTCCTAAGGCTTCAACCCGTTTAGAACATAATGCATTAGAGAGAAGGGACGCAATGGCCAGCCCTATCCCTTGTTTTATGCAAAACTTGACAATTCAAAAAATCGTGTTAGTGTGTTACTACACTAATACAATATCTTATGCGAAATTTAAGACCCGTTGACCTGAACCTTTTTGAAGCTGTGGCCAGTCTGGAAAATCCAGAAGAGGCACGCGTGTTTTTGCGTGATTTATGCACACCCGCTGAGATTCAAGCCATGGGAGAGCGCCTTCACATCGCTTCTTTACTCATAAAGCAAGATCTGTCCTACCGGGAGATTAGTGAACTGACCGGGGCTTCAACTACGACCATTGGTCGGGTGGCGCGTTTTCTCAGAGAAGAGGACTACGGAGGATATCAAAAGGTATTACAACGCCTCCATTCGACTGGAGTTGAAAAAAGGTGGAAGGATGAGACTTAGATTGGCGATTCAAAAATCAGGGCGTATGGGGAAGCAATGTCTTGCTTTGATTGAGCGCTGTGGACTGAGTGTTTCCAACACGGAGCGCAACCTGTATATCCGGGTACCAGAACTGCCTATTGACCTTTTAATGGTACGTAATGACGATATTTTAGGATTTCTGGCAGAAGATGTTTGCGATATAGGAATTCTGGGCGAGGACAGTTTTCTGGAATCGGCAAAAAAACAGGGGTCTTCTCCAAGTCTCGAGGTTCTTTTGAGACTTGGCTTCTCGCGCTGTCGTCTTTGCCTTGCCGTTCCCCAGAGTTCATCCTATCGGGAGGTACGCGACTTGAATGGGCTGAAGATTGCGACTTCATTTCCAGGTCTAACTTCATCCTATTTAGAAGATCAGGGGGTTCACTGTGAACTTGTACCCATGGAAGGCTCGGTAGAAGTGGCCCCACAGCTCAATATCGCGCATGGTATCTGTGATTTGGTGTCCACCGGTGCCACTCTTACTGCCAACGGAATGCGAATTTTGACTGAGGTTCTATCTTCCGAGGCTATTCTCCTGGGAGATCTCTCCAAAATACCACCGCAGCGACAAATGATTCTCGAAAAACTGATGACCCGTCTACAAGGGGTGATTCAGGCCAGAAATTCAAAATATATTATGCTGCACTCACCGGTTGAAGCCCTGGATGAAATTCGCAAAAGTCTGCCGGGGGTAAAAAGTCCTACGATTCTGCCTTTAAACGAGAAAGGAGATACCTTCGCGGTTCATGCTGTTTGCGAGGAAGAGGTATTTTGGGAAACCATGGAACGTCTCAAAGCTCTGGGCGCATCGGCAATTTTAGTGCTTCCAATTGAGAAAATGATGGCTTAAGGGCGGCTTATGAAGATCATCAATTGGGCAGAGCTAAAACCAGAGGGTCGCGATTTGTTTTTCGACGAACTGCGTGCCGGATATGAATCCAAATCCTTGCGAGAGGAGACCTCGGCAATTTTGCAGGAACTGAGAAATGAAGGCGAAGCCGCACTGCGCAAATTTTCCCTGAGATTTGATGGGGTAGAGCTTGGAAATTTTTGCATCGGGCTAGAGGAGTTGGAAAGATCATCGGCGGGACTCAGTAATGAAGAATCCAAGGCCCTTGAGATCGCTTATGCAAATATCCTGGCATTTCATCAGCGCCAACTGGATGGGCTTCATTTTGAAATGGAAACCATGCCAGGAGTGAGTTGCGAGAGAATCACGCGTCCCATTGAGCCCGTAGGGCTCTATGTCCCCGGTGGAAGCGCCCCTTTGGTTTCTTCCTTACTGATGATGGCGATTCCCGCAAAGTTGGCGGGCTGTCAGGAAATTATGCTGTGTACTCCGCCTCAAAAGGATGGGAGCTTGCATCCTGCCATCGCTTTTGGAGCCAGGCTTTGTGGGTTGGAGCGGGTTTTTTTGTTAGGAGGGGCGCAGGCCATCGGTGCCATGGCCTATGGAATTGGTCCTATGCCAAAAGCCCACAAAATATTTGGACCGGGCAACCGCTATGTAACCCAGGCCAAAATCCTGGTGAGCGAAGAAGCGCATGGCCCCTCTATGGATCTTCCTGCGGGGCCATCCGAGGTGCTGGTTGTTGCCGATGAAAATGCATCGCCCTCTATTGTTGCGGCGGATCTACTCTCTCAGGCAGAGCATGACCCGGATGCCCGAGTGGTCTGCCTGTTTACAGATGAAGGTCTCGGACCACGGATCCGCGAGGAAGTATGCGCACAATTAAAAACTCTGCCAAGAGGCGAGATCGCCGCAAAGGCCATTGATAAGAGCTGTCTTCTAGAGTGTTCGGGAATCGAATCTGCCCTTGAAATCTCTAATCGCATGGCCCCCGAGCATCTGATTCTTAATGTTAATAATCCTCGAAGCTATCTAGGGAGAATTCGCAGTGCCGGCTCGATTTTCCTGGGCTCATGGACTCCTGAATCTTTTGGAGACTATGCTAGCGGAACCAACCATGTTTTACCGACTAACGGCTTTGCTCAGGCCGTTTCGGGGCTAGGGGTAAAAGACTTTCTCAAGGAGATCTCGGTTCAGGAATGCAGTCCCGGGGGTTTTGAGAATTTGTCTGGAACGGTAGAAACGTTGGCTCGCCTCGAAGGCCTTGAAGCCCATGCTCGTGCCGTTGAGATTCGCAGAGATGCGTTGGCTACCGAGGGGCTCCCTCAGGAAGAAGTAGACCCTAAAGACTGGGTGTTGTCGTTGGTGCAGCCTCACCTGCGTCAATATAAGGCTTATGAAAGTGCCAGGTCATTTTCCGGGGAATCCAGCGGCTTGTATCTCGATGCTAATGAGAACCCCTATGCCCCCCTGGTGGGCAAGGAGGGTCAAGAGAAGCTAAACCGCTATCCTGAACCCCAGGACCCGCGCCTGATCTCAAGGCTGTCTGATTTTTATGATCTAAGCCTTGATCAGGTGCTTGCCTGTCGCGGCAGTGATGAAGCCATTGATCTTCTCGTTCGCTGTTTTTGTCGTCCGGGTCTGGATCAGGTCCTTAGCTTTAGCCCCTCCTTTGGCTATTATCAGTGCTGCGCTTCGATTCAAAACATAAATTTCCTGAAATCCCCCTTGAAGCCTGAAAATGACTTCAGACCCGATTGGGGGCATCTGAAGTCTCTTCTGGCAGAAAACACTGTAAAACTGATATTTCTCTGTAGTCCCAATAATCCCACAGGAACCTCTTTGGATCGCGCAGGGCTTGAGGACCTACTGAAGCTCAGTAAGAAACGCTTTCTTGTGGTGGTAGACGAGGCTTATATCGAGTTTTCGTCTCAGTCAAGCTGCGTTGATCTCTTGGATGAATTTGAAAACCTCGTGATTTTACGAACCTTCTCAAAGGCCATGGGGCTTGCCGGTCTTCGTTTCGGAACAGCACTTTCAAGCCCGGAGGTGATTGAAGTTCTGCGCAAGGTTCATTGCCCTTATCCAATACCCTCCAACGTGATCGGTACGCTTTTGGAGTTTCTCAAGCCCGGGCCTTTGCAGGTTCAGTACAAGCGCATAGAGGAAATCATACGCGAGCGGGCAAGGGTTTCCAGTCAACTTTTAACCTCTGATTCAGTGTTAAAAGTTTATGCAAGTGAGGCAAATTTCCTTTTGGTGGAAATGGCCCGTCCGGAAGAATTTCTTAAAAAGGCCAGGGAATTTGGGATCCGCGTACGTGATCGATCGGCTGAGATCCCCGGTTGTTGCCGCATCAGCCTGGGGACTCCCTTAGAAAATGATACTCTTCTCTCTCTTTTAGGTATCGAAACCTCAGAGCAAGGTCCGTGTCGTTCGAGCTTAAGGGTGGGTGAGGTGAGCCGCAGGACCACTGAAACCTCAATTGTTTTGCGCGTCGAGATTCATTCCGAGGCCAGCTCCAAGATCCAGTCAGGCGTGGAGTTTCTAGACCATATGCTTGAGCAGGTTAGCCGTCATGGCGGTTTTGGTCTGGATTTGAACTGCGAAGGTGATTTGGAAGTGGACGATCATCACAGTGTGGAGGATTGTGCTCTGGCTTTGGGGCAGGCTTTAAATCAGGCTCTGGGGGATCGCAAGGGAATCAAAAGATATGGCTTCTCCCTTCCTATGGATGAAGCCCTGGCACGCGTGAGTCTCGATCTAAGCGGGAGGCCGGCATTTGTAAAAAATGGGGATTTTGGAACCGGAAGGCTGGGGGGGTTGAACCTGGAGATGGTCCCGCATTTTTTCGAAAGCTTTTGCCAGGCGCTGGGTTGTGCACTGCATATTGAAGTCTACGGCGAAAATTCTCATCATAAGGTAGAGGCTGCGTTCAAGGGCCTTGGTAAAACCTTGGCTCAAGCCTTTGAGATTGAGGGCGATCAAGTCCCATCCACCAAGGGTATTCTCTGATGAGTGTGGGCATTATATCTACCTTGACTTCCAATGAGGCATCGGTCATTTTTGCCTTGCGGCGTCTGGGAGTAGAGCCCAAGCTCGTCAAAGAGCCGCAAGAAATGAGCGCTGTTGATCGACTGATTCTCCCTGGGGTTGGCTCTGCAGGTCGCGCCATGCAAACTCTTAGGGACCAGGGCTTGGATCAGGCCATTTCTTTAAATACAAAGCCCCTGCTTGGAATTTGTCTGGGGATGCAGATTCTCTTTGAATTCAGTGAGGAGGACCAGGTGGAATGTCTGGGGCTCTTCAAGGGTAGGGTAGAGGCCATAGACAGAAAACCAGGACTTCGTGTCCCGCATATGGGTTGGAATGAACTGCGCTCCATGGACCATGATTGTCCTCTACTCAACGGAATTTGGGAGGGTGAGCGCGTCTATTTTGTGCATAGTTTTGCCGTAGGCGTTCATGCAACCAGCCGCGCCGTTTGTGATTATGGAACCCGCTTCAGTGCCGTTGTGGGCGCTGGGCAGACCTGGGGCTGTCAGTTTCACCCAGAGCGCTCTGGAGGGGTGGGTTCGAGAATTCTAAAAAACTTTCTGGAGGTGCCGTGCTTGTAATTCCTGCCATAGATCTTTACGCCGGAGAAGCCGTTCGCCTCTATCAGGGAGACTTTGAGCAGGTGAGCTCTTATGGGAATCCCTTGGACTGGTTGGCTAAATTCTCAGGTTTTTCCCTGCCCTGGCTGCATTTGGTGGATCTTCAGGGGGCACGAGATCCAGCTCAGCGCCAATGGGAACTTATCGAAAAACTCTGCTCAAAAACCCAGATGAAAATTCAATGTGGGGGTGGAATTCGCAGCCTCAAGGATTGTAGGGACCTGGTTCAAAAAGGCGTGGAGCGGGTTCTGGTAGGCAGTCTTTCTGCTCGTGAGCCGCAAAAAGTTTCGACCTGGGTCTCGCAGCTGGGAACCGGCAGGTTAAGCCTTGCTCTTGATTTGATCTGGGATCGTAAGCAGGAACCCCAGATTCGCACCGGCGGCTGGAAAGAATCTTCGCCAAATTCACTGGAGAGCGTAGTTTCCTGTTTTGAAAATCACGAGGATCTTTGGATTTTATGCACAGATATCAGCCGTGATGGAACCCTCAAAGGCCCGGCCTTGGATCTCTATTCACTTTTGCAAAAGCGTTACCCTCAGTTCAATTGGATTGCCTCGGGAGGGATACGCTCCAAAGAGGATCTGGAGGCAGTTTCTGAAATCGGCTGTACTGGAGCTGTTTTGGGCAAAGCTCTTTTTGAGAATCGGATCGATCTTTCTGAGGTGAACTTGTGTTAGCTCGAAGAATCATTCCTTGTCTTGATGTGCGTGAGGGCAAGGTGGTCAAAGGGGTTCAATTTCGTAACCATGAGGTAGTGGGGGAGATTGAGGAGATGGCTTTGCGCTACCGTGACGAGGGCGCCGATGAGCTGGTTTTCTATGAGATTACCGCCAGTGCCGAATCAAGAACCGTGGAGAGGGAATGGGTGAGCCGGGTCGCCAGACATCTGGATATGCCTTTTTCTGTGGCAGGTGGAATTCGAAATCTTGCGGATGCCAGAGAAATTCTTCAGCGTGGGGCCGAGAAGATATCCGTCAATTCTCCCGCCCTGGAAAACCCGGATTTGATCTCTCAACTCAGCTCTGAGTTTGGCAAACAATGTGTCGTGATCGGGGTAGATAGCTTGTTCATCGATGGAGATTATTTTGTTTATCAATACACCGGCAAGGAGAGTTCGACCTTGAAAACCTCGCTAAGGACCATGGATTGGCTCTCTGAGGTGCAAAAACGTGGTGCGGGTGAGGTTGTTCTCAACTGCATGGCCTGCGATGGAGTGAGAAAGGGTTATGATTTAGACCAGCTATCCAGGGCCAGAGCAATTCTCCATATCCCTCTGATTGCCTCGGGCGGAGCAGGTTCGATGGAGGACTTCAAGGATGTTTTTGAGGCGGCGGACGTAGATGGTGCTCTGGCGGCCAGCGTTTTCCATAAAGGGGTTTTCAGTATTGGTGAATTGAAAACCTATCTAAGAGATCAGGAAATAGAGGTGCGCATATGAACTCATGCATGCAAAAGGCTGAGAACTTGAAGGATAAGATCAACTGGGATAAAGGAGGAGGGCTGATTCCGGCTATCGTTCAGGACGAGAAGACTTCTCAGGTTTTGATGCTGGGCTATATGAACCGTGAAGCCCTTGAGAAAACTCTCTCCTCAGGTTTGGTTAGCTTTTATTCCAGAACTCGTCAGCGACTTTGGACCAAAGGCGAAACCTCTTCTAATACCCTGGAATTGGTGGATCTTTATTTGGATTGTGACCAGGACACCCTTTTAATTCTGTCACGTCCCCAAGGTCCCACCTGTCACCTGGGAACGCGATCTTGTTTTAGCACCGAGCCTGCTGAATTTATTACCGAGCTTGAATCCATCATTGAACAACGCAAAAAGGCTGATCCAGATTCCAGCTATACAGCCTCCCTATTTTCAGAAGGGGTTTCTAAAATGGCTCAAAAACTTGGTGAGGAGGCTGTTGAAGCGGCTCTGGCTGCTGCTACCCATGCAGATAATTTTCTCGATGAAAGCGCGGATCTACTCTTTCACTTTCTGGTGCTTCTTAGCTCCAAAGGTTATCGATTCCAGGATGTAGAGCAAACTCTCAAAAAACGTCACAAACCTGAGAAAAGCTAAACCCATGTCATCATTCAAAAATTCAGATAAAGAACTGAGCAAACGACTTGAGCAGTTCCCCACCCTCACCGAGGAAATTCGAAAGGAAATAGCCCCTGTACTCAAGGACGCATTCATGGCTGGGGTGCGCGGGGAGAAAAAGGAGGCCGCTTCGCCTGTGGTCACCGAAGTTGACCTTAGTTGTGAAAAAATCATTCGCAACTGCCTGATTCAGAGCTATCCCGAAGACACGATCCTGGGTGAAGAACTCCCCCAAAAAACTGGGAATAACCCATGGTCTTGGGTGATCGACCCTATCGATGGCACCATCGCCTTTCAGACCGGAAAGCCTATGTTTACCACTCTGCTGGCGCTAGTTTTCGATAAAGAGCCTGTGGCAGGTTGGATCTACCAGCCCATTCTTGAGAAATTCTGGCTGGGCCGCAGGGGCTTTGATCTACTCAGCTCAGAGACTATTTCCGACTTTAAATCTCCGAGCCAACTAGAAGAGTCCGTGTTGTCTACCACCACACCCGCGATGTTTTCTGACCCACCCTTCCGGGAATTTTTCGAGACACTGACTGAAAGAGCGTGGCTTACGAGTTTTGGAGGCGATGCC
>CAZRLV010000035.1:0-16609 GCA_964600955.1 uncultured bacterium | reverse complement strand
CATCTTCCAAGGCATCCACAAGATCTTCCTCGGCAACGGAGCGCACGACTTCACCAGCTCGATAGATCCATCCCTTTCCATTGCCTCCCGCAATTCCGATATCGGCTTCACGCGCCTCTCCCGGACCGTTCACAGGACAGCCCAAAACCGAGATTTTGATGGGGGCTTTCAGACCTTTGATGCGCTCACTGACTTCATTGACCAGAGCTTCAAGATCAATTTGAATCCGCCCACATGTGGGACACGCGATCAATTCCGGCCCCATGACGCGCACTCCGGTGGCCTTAAGCAAATCGAAGCATAAAGGCACTTCCTGCACGGGATCTCCCATGATCGAAGCACGAATGGTATTGCCAATTCCTTGAAGGAGAATGCTTCCAATGCCAGCCGCTGACTTAGTCTTGGCGTACTCCCCAGCACCAGCCTCAGTGATCCCCAGATGCAATGGATATTCACATTGAGTCGCGATTTTTTGATAGCTCTCTATGGCCGTAACGATATTTGAAGACTTCAAAGACAAAACCAGGTTCTTAAATTTTTTCTTTTCGCAGTACTCGACCCAACGCAAGGCTGACTCCACAATAGCATCGGAACAGGGGTATCCGTATTTGTCGAGCAGATCTTTTTCAACTGACCCCGAATTCACACCGATGCGAATGGCAACTCCCTTGTTAGATGCCGCCTTCAAAATAGCGTCCAGCTTGGACAACCCCCCCAGGTTTCCTGGGTTAACCCTAATTTTATCTACCCCTGCCTCAATCGCCAGCAGTGCTAAATCAGCCGTAAAATGAATATCAACAATCAGAGGAACCCGAATTAAGCGCTTAATCTCGCGCAGAGCATCCAGGGACTTGCTGTTTAAAAAGGCCACACGAATCATTTCGCATCCGGCTTCTTCAAGAGCACGAACTTCTTTCATGGTCGCTTCAAAATCGCGGGTGTCGGTTGTGGTCATGGACTGCACCAGCACTGGATGACGCCCTCCGATTACCAGATCACCAATGGCAACTTCACGCGTGCGCTCCCTTGGTTTTAAGTCTGAATCCGGGCTATTCATAAAGGGACTGTCCCTGAGCCTGAAGAATCTCTGTCGATCCCTCAATCCCACAAATCTCATAAAACTGCAGAATTTCCAAAGCCTGGTTTCTCACAGCAACCTCAGAGTCGTGGATCAAGGATTCCAAAGCCCCCAGAACGCCCGGCTGTTTGATCTGTTTGATGGCATAAAGAACGCTTCGTCGAAACAAAGGGTTTTCTTCCTGAGACATTTGAAGCACGGCTGCGCTCACATCCACAACTTCTGCCAGCGCCACAATTGAATTAGCCCTGACCCGGTTATTACGATCCTCAAGAAAGGGAACCAAATAATCCTTGGCTTTGCCCATCCTGCCTACGGCTTCCACAGCATTGGCCCGCACGCGGTCATCTTCGGAATTGAGAAACGGCAAAACCTGCGAAAGATAGTCCGAGAGGGAAAGCTCTCCTAAAATACGCAAAATATAACTGCTAACTCGAAAATCATCCTTGAACTTCTCTAAAACCTCCACCATCTGCGGTGCCATCTCAACGTACTGGTTCTCCAGGATTCTTGAGAGACATCGAAGAACGGTGTCGACTTCCTCCGATTGAATATCCCGTGGGTCAAAGGCAGAGGCTTCATCATCCGCTGACTCGTATGCCTCATCTCCGGCATAAACCTCTTCGATATACTCCTTAGCACCCGGCACTTCAGCCTCCGAGAAAGCCTGAATAATATGAATTGCAGACTCCACCAGGGCAGGATCGTATTCCTGGGCCAGAAAGTCCTGGAGTAGACGCAATCCCTGGCGACTGGGGGTGAGGGAAATGACATAGAGAGCCGACTCCTTATAAGCCGTGTACTCGGAATGCAGCATATCTTCCAAAATGCGGTTCACCGATTGTCGCCCCAACCTGCGCAAGGCCTTGATACAATTGGCCTTGACCCGGTTGTCCGCATCACTTAGCCACTGCACAAAAATCATATAGGTATTGGGGTGATTGATCAGTTCCAGAGCCTCAATGGCATTGGCGCGAATCCTGGGGTTTTCGTCTTCTAAGAAGGTATAACAGAGGGGGACATCACGCGCCTCACCCAGCACCCCCAGGGTCTTTACAAGTGTGGCTTTAACCCGATCATCGTGAAACTCAAGATAGGTCTCACGTAAAATCTTAACTGCCTGCGGATAGGAGGAGGCCTGCATATGCACCAGTGCGTTCATTTCCTGCTCAGGGTCTCGACTTTGCAGCCATTCAATGATGCGCTCTTGCGGCTCAGGGTTGGAGCGCGCTTCTTGATTGGAAATATACTCCTCTTGGGATGGATAGCAGTATCGATATAGAGAATTATACGCTTTTCTGGCAGATTGTCGGATCTCAATATCGCGGTCCCGATTCACAATCTGTGACAAAAGCATGAGCCCGTCTGAACTGCCCGTTTTGACAATTTGCTTGATGAGATCTTTTTTTAGCGGGAGATCGGCGTCTCTCCAAGTCTTTATGATTGCGGCTATTTTTTCATTCATGGGATTCCAATGGAAGCTTTCCGTGAATCGAGCAAAACACCCATCCGTATTCAGTGCTGTGGTACTCTCCTGATTCTGGACATCTGGGTTTTTCCTTCGTGTCTAAAAGCTCATAAAGCTTCTCTGTCTTTCTTTCATCCTGGAGGTCAACCTCCTCGCGGTACTTCAGATTATACCTCTCCCTGGCATTCATAAGTAAACGCATATTTGCAAAACAAGCCATCTGACGATTGAGAGCTATGCGGGCTACATCCGTCTCATGAGCCAAAATTCTGGCACGAGCTTGCAGAAGATCATCCACCTCCCTAAAGCGTTTGGCATATTTTTCATGTAAGAGTCGCCCCCATAAGCCCGTCGTTTCAGCCAGCCCTTTAAAGACTTCCTCTTTTTCAAGATGCAAAAGATCGGCAATCCATGAAGCATCCTGAAAAATCTTATACCCCTTGGATTTCAAGAATCTCTCAAGCTGCTCTGGTGAGACATTCTGGAGCTGACGAACTCCGGTGGCCAGAAAGCGGTTGACTTCCAAGTTTGCCTGATCCATAGCGGCCACCATCAGATCTTTTTGCATCATAGATTGAATACTCTCAGCCAACTTTCCTTCCGAGAGATACCCCTGAAACACCTTAAACAACCCCTGGCTCATAACCTGCTGAGCCCCATCCTTGAAAAACTGATCAAAATAGCCTGAATCCCGGATTCTACGCCCACGCACACGCACAGCTTCTGGATAAGTTTGAGCTGTTTTCATCATGGAGCGCACTTTGGCCTGGGCGATACTGGACGAATCCTTGCTTAGCTCCTGATCCCATTTTTCCTTGAATCCTGGAACACGCGAAAGAAAATTCAAATCTGCGGTGACCTTGAACAATGCCTTTAATACCCCCAGGCGCTCCAATGAATCCAACATGGCACGAAAGCGAGACTCAGAAATCAAGGCAGGAAAATCAGATCGCAGAACATGGTCCACGGCGGCAACTCTTTGCGGTAGCGAAACCGAGCGGCGGGCTTCACGCAAGGCACGCCGCAGATAATAAAAACGTCGTTCCTCCGCCTTTCTGGAAACGGACGCACGCACAAATGCAGAAAATACTCCCGGATTCTCAACCCAGGAAGACAGAACTCCGGCTTCTTCCAGTCGTCTGAGAAGCGAGCGATTCACAGGATCTTGCGTTTTGCGAAAAAAGGCAGTCTCCAGGAGACGTTTTAGATCTGGAAACTCACCCGGACCAGAGCGATGCAGCCACTCCTCGTAGAACATCCTGCCCTGAAAAACAGAAACCTCATGGGCAAAAAAACGCAAGGTCAACGCCAGAAATAGAAAGCACCCCAGTCTAACCATAGATCCAAACTACCATAGCCCTGACACAAGTTAAATTCTTCTCTTACCTCAATTCAATACTACGACCTTTGTATTCCCAGAATTTTCTCCAGTCGGGAAACCGATTCCTCAAAAGCCTTGAAGGCTCTTTTTCACCTTTAGCTTGAGCGAAATTAACCGTCTTGGTGCGAAGATTATAGGACATGGCATACCTGCCTCCAGGTTCGCATAATTCACGCGGATAGGCTTCCAACAAACGAGATTTCTCAAAACTCAGGGATTGGGGCAACAAATCACTAAGATCCAAAAGTTTGAGATCTTCAAAACTCTCGGCTCCCAAATTTTCTAGTGCCTGCCTTAAATAAGTACTTGTCTCGAAGTCTTGCCCGCCTTCTTGTTTGAGTAGTTCAAGATAGAAAAAATCCTCTGACAAACCCGAGAAAACGCCCTCGAGAAGCCTTGCCTGAGAATAGCGCTGCCTAAACTCGGAGCCTTGCAGAAAAACCTCTTCTTCCTCCAGAAAGACCGAACCAAAAAACCAGCGCCGTTTTTCATAAGCCCGGTTTTGTCGCACGAGAACATCTCCCGTTTCATAGCGGGTTTTTGGTAGCCTGTAGCCCCCCTTTCTCTCCAGGGGCCAGTAAATCTCTCCCAGGACAACCCGTTTGCGTCGAGCCGTCTCCATCTCGAAAAAACTCAGTACATAGACGGCTGTAAAATCTTTTGGATCCAGGTCTGAAATCGTGACCCTCTCAGAAAAATCATTGCCCCACTCTGAGCGTGAGCAGGAATAAAAAAGCCCCCTGGGGAGTTCCTTGATCAGACAGGCTAAGAACTCTTTTCTCTGATTCAGGTTCATGCTTTGCTTCAAGTCTGAAAAATTCTCAACTCCAAAAAGTTCCAGAAAATGCTTTAACAGATCATGCCAGGAGGAAAAATCCTGACCCCAGGACCGTTTCAGCTCACCCCAGGACTTCTTCCAGAGAACCCAGTCTACGGGCAAAGTCTCTTGAAGCGTGTCAGCGCCATGGTGTCCGGGTAACTTCATCCCAAAACGTGCTGTACCCGACTCAGCCAGGGCCGCGAAGAATAAATAGTAGCCGAGAAGATGGGGGGCTCTTTTTTGCAAGGCACGAGCCGCCGCCAAAGAAGTTAATTTCATTCCATATTCGGCAGCCTTGACCGTTCCCAGGGCTTCAAAATGGAGTTCTTGCAGCTTATGACGAGCAAATTCCCACTGATAAGCATGGGGTGGTTCCAGGAAATCCAGATAGTCCACCTTGATCTGCATATGATGCGAGCGAATGCAAAGATCTGAGAGATCTGTGCGCAAAATTTCAGGGACGGTTTTTTCTTCCAGTTTTGCTGATTTGC
Organism: uncultured bacterium; assembly: GCA_964600955.1. GTDB lineage: Bacteria > Muiribacteriota > UBA6191 > UBA6191 > UBA6191 > CAZRLV01. The sequence continues at coordinate 11,371 of CAZRLV010000035.1, read as the reverse complement.
TCCAGAGTCGATGACAGCGCCCTGGCCCGGTTCTACCGGTTCGGCCCGCACGCTGGGTAACGGCCTGATCTGAACACACTTCCAGGGCCAGAACTTCGCGACCCTCCCTGAAACTCAAAGCTCGACAAAGGCCGGAGTCCACGACCAAATCTACACCTTCAACGGTAATGGAACTCTCAAGTAAATTCGTGGCCAAAATAACCCGTGATTCATTTCCGTATAAAATGGCTTCTTGCTCCTGTATTGCCTGACCCCCAAAAACTGGTAGGACAGCGTGGTTTCCCCTGGCCTTGAGATAGCCCAAAACATCAAAAATCTCACGCTTTCCTGGCAGAAAAACCAAAGCCACCTTCCATGGGTGAAGGTCCAAGCCTCTATAAATTCTCTGAGGAAGGTCCGCAAGAGAAGGCAAAACCTGATCGTCTTCATAGCTGATTTGAATGGGATAGACCTTGCGACTGACCCTAAACAAGCGCAGAGCCATGAAGCTTTTTAAAGCGTTCTCTTGCAGGGTGGCCGATAGAATTACCAATTTGAATCGCGGATTTTGTTTATGAATTGCCAGGATGAAGTCGAGCTCTTTTTGGCGTTCATGAAACTCGTCAAGAATGACCACAAGCGGCTTCAATGGAAATCCACTTTGAAGGTAGTTGAGAAAAATCCCCGGGGTGACAATAAGCCCCTGAACCGAGTCTGGAATACTCTTTTCAAAACGAATCTGATAGCCCAGCCTCTCGCAGGCAACCCGCCTGTTCAGATAGTTCCAAAGAGTTTTTACTACCACCCTACGGGGCTCTACCAGAATAAATGGAATGTGAGCATCCAGTAACCAAAGAGGAATGCGAGTCGTTTTACCGGTCCCGGTATCGGCCAATACCAGTCCAAGCGTCTCAGGCTCTGACCTGAAATCAAGCGACATGAAGTCCTCTCGGATAGAATCAATGGGCAAGGCAGGCAAGCATGAATCTAGGCTTGAGTCCTCACACATATGGTTTCTTTAGAAGTTAGAATTTCCCAGGGCATTCTTCACTAGAATTTCAGAAAACTCAAGAGGTGATTCCAGGAAAAAAAGATGCCCGCCTGGAAAAACCTCCAGTTTCGCTGAAGCTCCCAGTGCCTCGACAAGTCGATCCCCAACACCTTTTCGAACCACCTCATCTTGACTACCCTGGTAAACATAAACCGGCAAGCGCAGTCTGCTTAAGTAAGGTAAACCATCATATTTCACCGCGGCCTGCCACTGGAGTTTCAGGGTAGAGCCTGAAACAGGGGCTGGGTTGCGTTTTAAATGGGTTAGATACTCTTCAAATCCGGGCTCTGCTCGAAATTTTGGAGAAAAACAGCGTTTGAGTATCTTGGTAATCGGGTCTTCTCCCGGAGCACAGCGCCCCCACCAGGACTGCATAGCTGAATTAGCTGCAGCCTCAGTTTCATTGGCTCCGCCGGCATGCGTACAGCACAGGTGCAAACTGGCTGTTTGTGAAGGACTGCGGTCTGCGACAACCTGAGCCACCAGTCCTCCCATAGATATTCCAATCAGATGCCAGGGGGATTTTTCTTTCTCCAATGCCTCCAGAATGGAATCTGCCATGAGTTCAATGCTCAAATCCCTGGCTTGACGTCCCGCAGTCTCTAGGTCCTTACGCGAAAGCGGGTCCATTAGAATATGACGTCCCAAACCTATCTGTTCTACCAGAGGCAACAAGGTCCAGGAATTTCCACCCCAGCCTGGAATCCAGACAAATGTTTCAGCCTGAGAGTTCTTGAAACTCAGAGTTCGGTACGTGGGAAAAGACCTATTCATAAAAGGGGCAATCGGGCGAGGCAGGCCTCGCACCCTACGATTCTAGAACCGTAGATGACTTGCAGTGGAAGAAGTTTATTGAGCTTGCTTGAGCTTGTCCCCTAAACGGGTGTACTCGGCATAAAGATCTTTATATTCTTCACTGTCCATCTTTCCCTGGACATTCAAGTCTACAAGTTCTTTATAAATCTTTTTACGCTCCTCGCGCAGGGCCGCATGATCGTAGCGATTCTCAAAAGCCATTCCCGGCTTGGTTTTTTCCACGGTCTCCGATGCGAAGCCACCCGATCCTGAATCTGCCTCGACGGTAGTCTCAGTCTTTTCAGGGGATTTTTGGGGCTCAGATTGAACCACCTGGGAGTCCTGAGTACCCTCTTGTACAAAGGCTCGAATCTCAGGGAAGGATTCGTAGAGATACTGGTATCGATCCCGACCTCCCGCAGCCTTTGGACGACCAATAACAGAACCCTCAACCTTGGGTCCGCCCCATTCATCTCGGTTATTTTCGGCCAACCACTGGTCAATGAGAGCGCGCCCCTGTGGACTTTCCCAGGTCAGGTCCTGCGCTTTTTGAGCCTCTTTTGCAGCCGCGTCCTCTTCAGCCTCTTCAGCGAAGGCCTGCAACTCGCCATAACGATCCTCTATTTTTTGGTAATAAGACTCAATCTGGCTTTGCTTTTCCAGATAGGGCTGAAAATTAGCCTCGTACTCCTGCCCCATCTCGCTTTCATGCAGAGATTTTCTAATTTGCATGAGCTTGAGAAAGGAATCATTATTGGCTTCCACAGAACCCTGCATGCGCTGAATCATCTGATCCAGGTTTTTTCTGGCCTCTGGGTCTTTGAGGTCCTTGAGTTCGCTCTGGTAGGTCACCACTTCGTTGATCTGGGCGATGACCTCATTTTGCTTCTCATTCGTGTCCTCTAAAGCGGTGCGCATCTGGGCCTCAGCCTGGGCATCCAATTTCTTTTTACCCGTAAAGAAACCAACAACACTGTCCCAGAGATCACCGAGCATCCCCGCCTCGGCAGAGGGCACGTTTAAGGCTCCCAGACAGAGACAGGCTACAAACATTGGGTTTAGAATTAATTTTCTCATAAGTTTCCCCTGATTCTCCCTACGAAGACTTGTCCGAAATGTTTCAAAGGAATTTATGCTTTGAGTAAAACCTGCAAAGCTCTTTGGACTTTATCTGCGTCAGCCCATTCCGTTGGCCCTAAATGATTGCGAAGGGAAAACTGACTCAGCAATGAGGCGCATTTTTTGTCGTAAACCAAGCCCAGGACTGGAATTTTGGCAAGATAAGCCAAAAGAATCCCGTGGTAACGCATGCTTATGACCTTCTGGCTAGACTGAAACTCACGACTAAAGCTCAGAGGGTTTCCCGAGTAAATGGAAATTTCAGCATCGGGGTCCTGAGACTGGATTTGCTCTTGCAGTTTAGGATCGTCCTGGAAAATGAAATAACGACGAGGGATCGAGAGCCCTTGTAGTTCCTGGAGCCAGAGCTGCACCGGGAAATCTGGCCAGGTCCGCAAAACAATGCCCAGTGTAGGAGGCTGACCCCCGGATTCCAGTTTCCAATCCAGATCCATGGCCAGATCCTGAACCACGGTTATTTTTGACTCCAATACCCCAGCCAAAATTAGCTCGGACCTGGATTCTTCATCGCGTACGGAAATTTCATTGACTAGAGACCCCACCCAGGACACCAAAGCATAGGAAATTCTATGTTTAAAAGGAGAAACTCCCTGTCCAAACCAGCGCAGTTTCATACCCATCAACCTGGCTAAAACACAAAACCCCAGGTAATAAAGCAAAGAACGCAATGAGGTTTTATCCTGCAAAATTCCACCCGGACCGAGAGAGAAAGTTTCCAGACGGGTCATGAGTTCTAAAATCTGCAAAATATTCTTGCGCGAAACCTCGTCTTTGCTAAGATCATCGCTATTACCCAAGCGAATAAAGATCTGCTTTTGCGGGGCAAAAGTCCTGCGGCAACTCTCTGCGAGCAGATCATCTCCCAGGTTTCCAGATCCAAAATAACCCAGGTGCAAAATCCCCTCGCGCCTGTTTCTTCTAATAAACAAAAATCCAAGAATAACAAGAGGTAGAGTCCCTATCCAAAAGGCATTCACCTCACGCAAAACTATAAACCAGTAGTCCGCATGAAGATGAGAATAGGTATTAAAACTCGAAGTGAGAAAAACGGCCAGAGATAGCTTCCCAATAATCTCCAGGGATCTAATTTTTTTCTGAAGTCCTAAAAAGAGGATCAATAACCCCCAAAGCCCCAGAATCTCACGGGTCCGGGGTCGTGCATAAAGCGCATATTCAAGACCTTCCCTCAGTCTAAGCTCCAGGTCTAAGACAAATAGGGACCCCTCATTTCCTGAGCGAAGAACATGGTAGGCAAGCCCCATGACCGTAAGACTGAAAAGTGCCCCGGCTGTCAAAGCACCCATAGCCGTCCAGGATTTACGTGAAAATATCAAAGATCGGCTATTATAGACTTCAATTACCAACACAACCACCAGGGGCAAAGCCAGTAATAGTCGGACTCCTGATGGAAGATAGGCTCTATTTTGAAACCCCGGATCATTGAGCAGAAAATAGCTAATTCCTCCCAGAACCAGGGTATGAGTCAGAAGTCTTGCCGGAAGGAAAAGCAAAACAGCGACGCTATGCTCGGAGCGCAGTTCACGGGCATAACTGAAATAGAGTAAGAAGACTGAAAAAAGACTAAAGGCGAAACCAAGGCATTTCAAATCCAGGGGATAAGGCAGACAATAAAGCACGGGGAGGACCCAATACAGCGGACTGAACCAAAAACCAAGAGCAATCAAAATAAAAATTCCTAGGATGGTTTTTAGTCCATGACTTCCCCATTCTTCACCTAAAATATCAGCCCCGCTCAGCCTTGAAACCTCACGGTCCTCAATGACGTCTCTTAAGAAGCCATCAAAATCCTCGGTTCCGGCCCCTTCCTCACCCGGCTCATAATAGACAAAGCGAATACCACGCTCACGCAAGGCCCTACGCCATCGAAACACCCTGTCTTGCGCCGATAAATTCTTGCGTTCTTCAGGATAAATCCGGTGAATCCAAACCCAGGGAGCACCGCCCAGCTTTCCCGCCAAAGATCGTTTAGAAGGATCGGTCTCAAAGACCAGGTTCAGTCGAGAATTAGGTGGGAAAGCCCCTGTCGAGCCGTTGCCTGAGAGTTCTGGCACCCCATCATAGAGAAAGCCCATTTTGGAATTGAACCAGGCCGGCGCTTCGCCTTTAAAGCAGGCGATCAAGGCCTCATGAGCTATACCATGACCTGCCAGGGCTTCTGACTCGGCCTTGGAGCGCACTGCGAAATAAGCACCGCTGTTTAGAAATCTGGTTTGCAAAGTTTGCGAAGCACTCTTGAAAACCTCAAAGGGGATAAGAAGCCCCATGGGTTTGACACGGTCTCGAAACGACAAAGCGGCGCCAGCTACCAGAGCGAAAATCGCCAAGACCCAAAATATTATCTGCTTCATGGATAGGAAAATTAAGTGCTCACCCACAGAGCACTGAAACTCCTTATAGTATCGTGCGTCTTGGGAGAGTTCTTAAGAGACTAGCGTCATTGCTTGGCTGGGCCACTGCCGACAGGCCGAGGAACCCGAGGCGATGTAGGCGGCCTGGGGGCTCCCGGCTTGGGAACTACCGGACGCGGGGGCCGGGCTCCTGGAGGCCTTTTCATTGCCGGAGGACGCGCGCCGGGGGCAGGCACACCTGGCCTGGCTCCCGGAGGTCTTGGCGGGGCCGGGGGTCTTGGGCCTGGGGGTCTGGGTCCGGCAGGCCGAGCCCCTGGAGGCTTAGCGCCCGCAGACGGCCTTGGACCGGGGGGGCGCATGGCTCCTGGAGGAGCGCTGGGAGGTTTTCCCGTACGAGGACCTGGAGGCTTAGCCGGACGAGGACCGGGAGGCCTTGGGGGTCTTGCAGGGGCGACCGTTTGCGCAGGAGGAGGAGGTGGAGCCTGGGCGGCCTCCTGAGGAGCCTCCCCATCGCCGTGTTCTCCCGCCAGAAGGGCCGCTAGCCTGGCTTCAAGCTCAGGCACCTTTTCAGGTTCTTTGTTTTTGGCCTTATCAAGGGCGATTTTTAAGGCTACTTTTTCATTAATCTCATCCACCCCACGCACACAAACCATGTTTCGGCCGGATTCCTTGCAGACATAGAGCATTTCATCGGCGGACTGCATGACCTCAGCCATGGTTTTACCGTCTTCAGGATAGGAGGCTACCCCCAGAGACAGGGTTACACTTAATTTGCCCGCTTCAGTGTCAAACTGCCTGGTCTCAATATTTTTACGCAATTGCTCGGCAATAGCCCGCGCATTAGTCTTGTCTGTCTTGGGTAAGATTTGTCCAAACTCCTCTCCCCCATAACGCCCGGCGAGATCCCCATCACGGGAGACCTTGGTATATTCCTTGGCCACTCCCGAGAGAACAAAGTCACCAATTGCATGACCATAAGTGTCGTTAAAACCCTTAAAATGGTCAATATCACTCATGAAAAATGCGATGGAGAAGCCTTCTTTATCCGCGCGCTCTACCTCTTTTTCAAAAAAGTCGAGCATGGACCTGCGATTGTTCAGACCTGTCAGAGCATCAATCGTGGCCCATTCCTGAGTCTTTTTGAAAAGCTGAGCGTTTTGAATCGCCATGGCGGCCAAAGAGGTCAAAATGGTTACCAGGCGCATCTGTTCAGATTTATTCTCAGATTTTTTCTTCTCTACAGCTTCAATATTGAGAACCCCTACCACACTGTCCTTGGTTGAAAGCGGGGCGCAAATATAGGTCTTCTTGCCTGAAAACTTGGTGATTTGAGAAAGATTTGGGTCAGATTTGATACTTTCCTCATCCACAACTACATTGTTTTTAGCGACGTAACCCACGAGCCCTTCGCCCATTTTCTCTGAGAATGCCTGAACCTCAGCGGCGCCCCAGCCATGATGCGAGGCCAGTTCCATCTCCTGAGTTTCAGGGTTGATGAAAACAAGGGACACCTTGGTGGCGTTCATATTACGAATCACGTTTTCCATGGTTGTTTCAACCACTTTTCCGGGATCGAGAGTTGCGCCAACCACCTTAGCCATATTGGATAGAGAAACCATCAGCGACGAGAGAGAAAGAACCCGGTTTTTAGAGTCCTCAAGTTGATCTGAAACCCTCTGGCTCTCCTTGATCTTGCGGCTGAGTTCTTCTTTGATTTGGTCCAGGCTTTTTTCACCAGATTTGGGTTGATCCTGCTTGCCGGCGATGGCATCCATCAGCCAGGATACGATTCCGGAAAAAGCGGCCCCTCCAACAGAGGCCAGAATCAAAATAAAGCTGACCGCTTCGGGTAATTCATCTTCGTCCAGGAAAGTAATATCCTCGATAAAGAGGGTGTAATAGCCATAGCCACAGGCAAAGGCGCCCACAAACGCCACGAGCGCGATAACGAAAATTCTAATGAGTTGTACTAAAAACGGGGGCACGCCGGCATACCTCAAAGCTTGCTAAATCCGCCGCCATCTTACCATATTTAATCATCATTTCCAGGTTAATTCCATGCAGACAGCGAAGCTATCGCGTCTGGGCCCGGTAGGTTATATAAAGGGTCAGGCCCATGAAAATAAAATTATGCGCCCAACCGGCAATAAAAGGAGACAGGAGGCCGTTTTTACCTAGCGGCAAGCAAAATCCCATCAAAATAAAATAGACAAACGAAAGCACAAGGGCGACTCCAAAGCCTAAAAATCCTCCCCCACGGGGGGAAGCAAGCCCCAGAGAAGCTCCCAGTAAAGAGAAAATGATCACGGCAAAAGGAAAGGCGGTTTTACTGTAAAAATCCACCCAAAGCGGTTCTGTGGCAAGAACTCCCCTCTGGTCATGGTAACGGATCAGCTCAAGAATCTTGGAGTAGGTCATCTCTTGCGGCTTCTTGATTTCATAGTGCTTCATGTCACGAGCTGAAAGATCCAACTCATAAACCATGCGCTTCACAAACTGGTTCATCACAGACGATGTGCCCACAGCGGAGTCTCCTTTCCAGGAAGAGATCCAGACGTCATGCAGTTCCCATTGCTTGCCCTCTAGAAGATTGGCTTTGCGCGCTGAAAGCATCCGACCTCCACTTTCTTGAACCGCAACCGTAAAGAGATCTTTATTGACCACATTGATACGCCCAATGCAAAGCAATCGATCCTGCGAGATTCTTAAAACAACATTCTTTCTGAACTTAGCCTTTTTCTGCTGGCGGATATATTTGGTGAAAATCTCACTTCTACGCTCCAGGGCCGAAGGAATCACAGCATCTTGCAGCCAAAACACAGCTGCGAACACAAGCAGCGAAAAAATAAGAAGTGGCTGCATCAAGGAGTAGAAACTGATTCCCCCTGCGTAAACTGCGACCAGTTCCGAATTTCGAGACAAACCGTTAAATACCAACAGTCCGGCTAGTAAACTGGCCGTTGGAAAAATAAACAGCATGTCCTTGGGCAGGGAATTCATAAACCACTCGAGAATGATCCACGCATCAACATGGTTCTTGAAAATATAGTCCATGGACTTTTGCATAGGATCAAGAGCAATAATCAAAGTGGTTCCCACCAGACCAAAGCCAAAAGGACCCCAGAGTTTAGTGAAAACGTAGCGATAGAGAATCTTCAATGATCCGCCACCCTGAACGGGGCGACCCGAGTCACAACATCATCCTCATTTTGAGCCAGCCTTGAATTACCTGAACTTAACCGAATATCCTCTGGATGGCATGCATTAGGGGGGCGAAGGAAAATCGAATTTTCATGGGTTAGAGCAGTCCCCACAGCCGTGTCAGATTTTAAATACAGTCCACGGCGTGCGATGTTTTTCACCGGAACCTCATTCTCAATCACGGGTTTATTCCATTCTCCCAGAGCGTTCCAAACATCCTGACAGTTTTTTACCAATTCCTTAAGACCCGCCGGGTCAATGGACATCTTATGATCAGGGCCCTCCAACCCATGATCGAGGGTAAAATGCTTTTCAATAAAGCTAGCCCCCAGAGCAACGGCTCCAACAGGGATGGCGGTCCCTATACTATGGTCAGAGAGCCCCACCGGAACCTGGTAAAGAGCCCTCAGGGAGTGAATAAAGCGCAGATGTACGTCTTCCAGTCGCGGAGGGTAATTGGAAATACAGTGCAGTAAAATCAGAGGATGATCCTTAACAAAGGCGAGATTCATCAAAGTATCAATCTCCGCGAGACTCGACATGCCTGTAGAAAGAATCATGGGCTTTCCCGTGGATGAAATCGCCTCAATGAGGTCATGATAGGTCATATCACTCGAAGCCACCTTAAAGGCCTGCACCCCAAGATCATGCAAAATCTTCACATATGAATAACAAAGCGGTGTGCTAACAAAATCGACATGTCTCTGCCTGCAATGCGTGGCGATCTTGGAAAACTCCTCAACACTGAGTTCACAGCGTTCAAAAATCTCGACAGCCGCTGTCTGCGAAGTATGCAAAAACTCATGCGTAAAATAGCTTTGAAATTTGACCCCCTGAACCCCGGCTTCAGCCGCTTTATCTACCATTTCAAGAGCCAAGTCCAGCTTTCCATTATGATTCAAGCCAATCTCAGCCAAAATATAAGGCCCGCTCAAAGCCGCAAAACTAGTACCCCCAATACAAAAATCACGCATACTTCCTCGCTGTCCCTGTGAACCCCGATCCAGAATCCAACCTTATCTCTTCTACCCTATTCTGTAGCTTCTTCTAGTTCTTTTGTTCCTTTTGTTCGTTTTTCTCATCCATTCCTATGATTCCTCTGCTCCCTATGATTCCTTCTTATCCTCGAAGAATCATTATAGCAAACATTTTACATACAAAATCAGCACTGATTCGATTGTTTTTGCTATAATCGGGCATCAATCTGTGGAGGGCAAGTCATGAAAATCATCTTCTTATTTCTCTTGTCATCCTGGGCCTGGAGCGCCCCGGTGGCACGATCCGCGCAGGATCTTCTCAAAAAAGCGATTGAATTCAATGCCAATGGGGACTACGCATCGGCCATTTCCAAATATATTGAGGCCTATAATACTGACCAGAATGTTGTCACTCTACCCGACGAAGGTGTCCTAAGAAACGCTTCGGCCTATTTTGTTCAGTTTCTAAAAAACAACCCCACCGACATAGATTCTCTCATGTGGATGGGAACCATTCACAGCCTGCAAGGCGATAATCAGGCTGCTATCGAGGCCTACCAAAAAGTGGTGCATTTCTCGCCCAAATCCCCTGAAGGCTTAGAGGCCGACCAGGAAATCTTGCGCCTTGAAGGGCAAATTCGTCAGGGACAGCATCGCACTCAGGAGGAACGAGCCCAAAAAATGGAACGAGGAAAGGACCGCGACCGCATCCGCGAGAATCTAACCCGCGAAATCACCGCCAAATTTCAACAACAAATCGAAGGCCTGAGATCACAGGTCCAATCTCTGGAAGTCGAATCCAGAAATCTGCGCCAGGAAGCCGAAAAAGCCCGCGGCGAAGTCGACGGCCTCACCCAAAAAATTAAAGAACACGAAAAACAAACCCCCCACCCCCGCAGACTCTACCTATTCTACAAAAGAAAAGCCGGGGTGGAGTGAGGGAGAGTTAAATTGATTGGGAGAGGGAACTAGAAGAACTATCGGAACTATAGGAATCATCGGAATGGGGAAAGGCCACCATTCGTCATCCTGAACTACCCCTCTAGAATCGAACAGATCTTGCTTTGTGGTGTGATTTCAGTTCAAATGCCATCAGCGCGGTCATAACCTACCCCTTTGTCTCTGATTCAATTTGCCCTACACCTTGAAAAATATTTTGAAATCTTTTGAGAAAAATCTGGAATTTCTTCCAACAACTCGAGAAGAAATGAACCAGTTGGGCTGGCATTTTTGTGATGTCATTTTTGTCTCCGGTGATAGCTATACCGACACGCCTTACAACGGAGTTGCCTTACTTGGCCGCATGCTTGTAAGTCGAGGATTTCGGGTAGGAATCATTGCACAGCCTGATATCAACTCAGGGGATGACATCAAGAGGCTAGGCGAACCTCGCCTATATTGGGGAATTACCGCCGGCTCCATTGATTCCATGGTTGCCAATTACACCGCCACAAAGAAATTTCGTAAATCGGATGACTTCACTCCCGGGGCAATTAATAATAGACGCCCAGACCGTGCTGTAATTGCCTACACCAATTTAGTCAAAGCCCACTACAGGGACACCGCACCCATAATATTGGGAGGCATTGAAGCGAGCCTGAGAAGAGTAACCCATTATGACTTCTGGTCCAATAAATTGCGTCGCTCCATTCTCTTTGACGCCAAGGCCGATGCCCTGGTCTACGGCATGGGAGAAAATTGCGTTCTCGAATTGACCCAGCAACTCAATGCCGGAGAATCCTTCACAGAGATTCGAGGCCTATGCTACGCATCAAAAAAGCCCCCCGAAGGTTATGTTCAACTTCCTTCGCATCAGGAAGTCCTGGCAGATAAAGAAGCCTTTATTAAAATGTTTCGAG
>CAZRLV010000034.1:0-17147 GCA_964600955.1 uncultured bacterium | reverse complement strand
TACTTTTTCTAGTGAAAATCCCAAAACCGCCGCTGCAAGCGGCTTCGTTCAACTAATCCTATCTTGAACTCCACTTTAGGGCATCAGAATGTTATCACCTTTGACCCAGCCCAAGTTGTAGGAATGTGCTAAAGCCAGAGGTAAAGCCGTTTTCCATGCAAAGCATGATAGCCAACCTATCTTTTTGGCAAAAACCCTGCCAACCTTAAGTTTTGATTTGGGTGGAAAACACCTTCCATGATGCTTGTGACATGTCCTAATGCCTGCTAGACTCTTGTTACTCAAAGTTTTTTCTAGGAAGGTAGTGCCATAACATCATGATAAAATTTAGCAATTGGGACATTCGTACTAAAATAGTGATTCCGGTGTTTCTTTCTTTCGCCATCATTGTAAGCTGGATCTCCTGGCACAATATCTCAACCACACGATCCAATGCCCTCGAAATTGCTATTATTCAGGGCAAACAAACCATAGAGCAGTTTAAAAGCCTGCGCGGCTATTACGCTGAGAATGTCATAAAGGTTGTTAAGAAAACTTCAGACCTCAAAATTGACTTTAACCATGCCGGCATAGACGATACAATTCCATTGCCTGCCACCATGATTCATGACTTAAGCACAATGATGAGTCAAAAGAAGGACGGGCTTAAAATCCGACTTTACAGTGCCTTTCCTTTCCCCAACCGCAAAAAAAGGAAGCTTGACGTCTTTGCTCAGGAAGCTTTACACGCTCTGGGCGCCGGCAAAGATCTGCTAACGCGCTTGGACGTCATCAATGGTCAAAGGGTAATGCGTGTTGCTCACCCGGATCGAATGCAGGCACAAGCCTGTGTAAGCTGTCATAATTCTCATCCACTAACACCTAAAAGCAACTGGAAGCTAGGGGATATGCGCGGTATTTTAGAGGTCATTACGCCCATTGAAACTCAGATGCAAATTGCGGATAATTTAGTCGACGATTCGATTTTATATGGGGGAATAGGGGCTGTCCTCTTGTTTCTACTGGTCATGTGGATCGCATCCTACTCGTTCATAAAACCGCTTAAGAAAATATCCTCACTATCTGAATCCATTGTTGATGGGGGACTTGGAGATCGGATCAATAACCTTCCAGGCGACGAAATAGGGGCGGTAGGTCAAAATCTCAATCGCACCATCACCTCATTAAATGAGCTATTCGGGGTCGATAAAATCAACTGGGCTGAACACGGGGCCATGGCTCGTGAGCAGGAGGAACAACGAGTTGCCAGTATTCAAATGACCGCTGCCCACCTCCAGGAAAACTCTCAAGATCTTTCCATGGCCGGTAACAAAATCATCGGCATGAGTTCAGATATTGATTCGGCTATGAATGACTCGGCGGCTCGTACCGAGAGCGTTGCGGCTTCCTCAACCGAGATTTCAGATCACCTCGTGGCGCTTTCAGACGCCATGACACAGATGAGTGCCAGCATTAAGGAGATTTCCTCGAACACACAAAACGCCAATGTTGTCTCGCGTAAAGCAGTTCAAATCGCCGAAGCCACCGGAAATACCGTGGAGCAACTCGGACAAAATAGTCAAGACATTGGCAACGTCATCAAATTCATCACATCCATAGCAGATCAGACCAATCTCCTCGCACTCAATGCTACCATTGAAGCTGCTCGCGCCGGAGACGCTGGAAAGGGGTTTGCTGTGGTCGCCAATGAAGTCAAAGAACTGGCCAATGAAACCGCCAAGGCCACGGACAATATCGGTGATAAAATCTCAATGGTGCAAACCAGCGTTAAAGAGGTTATTGAGGCCATTACCAATATTCAAACCATTATCCAGGAGATTGATTCCACAGGTGCCAGTGTGGCTTGCGCCGTGGAGGAGCAAAGCGCGACGGCCAATGAAATCTTACGCACGGTCAGCGAATCGGCCGAGAGAGCCAACGAAATTCGTGAAACCGTCAGGACCATGTCCGAAGGGTTGGGTGCCAACACCAAGATCTCTGCCGATCTTATGGAACTTTCCGAGACTATAGGCCGTATGTCTCATGAAATAAACACCGCCATGTCTGGACTTAAGGCGGATCAGGGTCATTCCATGAATCCCATGGATTTTTGATCATCAGTCAAATGCAGATCCTACTGATATTCGTTAGAGACGCAGCGAGAAATAACGCTCGGTTGGAGCAAGCAGGCCAGCAACTTGTTGAGCTATGCCACCAGCGAATTCCCCAGGCAAGGTTTTCGAATTTGCATTCGAGTTCAGATCAGGCTGAAATTGAAGAAAAACTACGTCATGCCGCCAGTCTTGGACCCCTGGTTTTCACCCTTGGAGGTTCAGGAATTGGTCCCAATGATTTTACCCCTGAAGCCACACGGTCGGTTTGCCAACGTGAAATTCCAGGAGTCGGGGAACTCATGCGACAAGGCGGTGCCGAAATTACTGAAAAAGCCTGGATGGGACGCACAACTGCAGGAATTCTCGATTCCACTTTGATCGTAAATCTTCCCGGACGTTCAAAAGCCCTGAGAGAAAACTTTGAGATTTGCTCAAACTTGGTATTTCATGTGGTTAAACAACTGGGCAAGATGTAAATTTCTTGAATTTGACCTCGTAGTTTCGTAGAATCCATGCGTCAAACTACGATTCCCTGAATGAGGTGACCCGATGAAACCTAGACATGGCTGTACCTGGATTCCAGGTCCTGGAATGATTCTACTCTATTTTGCCCTTATCCTTGTGGCCTACACACTCCTGCAATACTCGAAACCCCCACAAGAAGTGGCAACTATAGCAACACCCAGCGAGAAATTCGTGGACCTTCCCATGAAAAGGGGCAAGCAAAGCCAGGCCATGGATTTGGTTTCGCTATTTACTTCCACCCCCCAATTGATTGATGAAGGTCAAAAACTTTACCAGGGGGGGACCTGCGCCGCATGCCATGGTTCCACCGGCAAGGGCGATGGCCCAGCAGGTGGTTTCCTTAAGCCTCCTCCACGCAATTTTCATTCTCTTTCTGATTGGACCAATGGAACTCGCATAGCTGATCTTTTCAAGACCCTGCAAGAGGGAATTCCATCAAGAGGTATGCCTGCCGCTGACACTCTGCCAGCTAAGGACCGCTTCGCGATGATCCATTATATTCGCAGCCTGAATCCAAACTACCCTCGGCCTACTGAGGAAGAAAGAGGGGAACTGAACCGAAAATACAATCTGTCTCAGGGCGAGAAAGAGTCCCATCAAATTCCCGTCAAACGCGCCATGGCTCTGCTTGCTGAGGAAGGCGAGGAATTCACAAGGGCAGTTGAAGTGAATGCCACTCGCATCCAAAAGGACGCTGGCTCCGGGGTCTATGAAGCCGCATTGTTTGTCAAAGCCTGCATGAATCTTCAAGGTGCTGTAACCATTCTTCTGCGTGATGATTCCTGGAGGCAAGGGCTTTCCAAGCTACGGGAAATCGTTGCGGCCAACGCTTCACCTATTGCTTTTGGTACATCTCTATTCACTGATAGTGGACAGTCTTGGGGACGAATGCACCGCTATCTTAGTGGTCTTCTCAGCAAGAATATCTCGGCGAGCGCTCCATCGGTACCGATACAAGCTATTCAAAATATTAAGGGACCAGCCCCGACAATTGTAGCCTCAAGGCCGAGTTCACAGGGACCTAAACCTGAGACACTTTTTAAAAAACATAATTGTGCCGCCTGTCATAACCCGGATTTTAAGTTAGTTGGTCCCTCATTTAAGATGTTGGCTGAACGCTATAAAACAGACAAAGCAACTTTGAGCCAGCTCGTCATCAAGGTGAAAATCGGGGGTCAGGGAAACTGGGGCCCCATCCCCATGATTCCTCATCCTCATATTTCAGAGTCAGATATACGAAATATTGTCCGATATATGTTATCCTCGTCGGGATCTTAAAGCTTAGTGTCATAACTCACGGATAAACCGCCGTAGAAAATTAAGGGGTTGGTCATGTTAAAACTTGCAAGTAATTTAGGCCTATCAATTTTTCTTCTAGGTTCGCCTGTTTTCTCCAGTGGTGATTTGAGCAAGGGCCAAACCTTATACAATGTTTGTATAGCATGCCACGGTGACAAAGGGCAGGGAAACGCCTCCTTGCATGCTCCCAGGCTGGCCGGTCAAGAGCCTTGGTATATCAAGGACATGCTCAAGAAATACAAGGCCGGTCAGCGAGGTACTGACCCCAAAGACACCTATGGAGCCCAGATGCGTGCCATGGCCTTCGGTCTGGCAGATGATCAAGCCATTGACGATGTTACGGCATTTATCGGCACTCTCAAACCAGCATCGCCTCCTGACGTGATGAAAGGGGACAGTGCAAAAGGCAAGAGCTATTATATTACCTGCACCGCCTGTCACGGAGACAAGGGGCAAGGAAATTCCGGACTTAAAGCCCCGCGCCTGCAAGACCAACATGGCTGGTATCTCTATGATCAGATTCAGGCCTTCAAAAAAGGCTGGAGAGGTTCAGATCCAACCGACGCACCAGGTGTACAAATGAAAGCCATGGCCTTCACCTTGCCTACGGACCAGGCCATTAAGGATGTGGTAGCCTATATCCAAACCCTGGAGTGACATACCAAGAGGCCGGTTCTATACCTATCGTTTAGAATCCTCTAAACTAAATTCAGTGAGAAAAAGGTGGACCACTGTGCGTTCCTTGGGTAGGACCAGACCGAAAAGGAGAATATAGTGAACTACCTCATAGGAGTGAGTCTATTATTTCTTGGGGTCTGTATGGGCTTGATGGGATGCGGCGGCCCCAGCAGCGTTCAAAGCACCTTTGAATTCAGCGGCACAAACTTACAAGGAGTCGCTTTTAAAGGACCCTTCAAACAGGGGCTTGGTGGGGTCATGGCCTACAAGTTTCCCCCCGATGATCAACCCATCGCCACCGGCGATATTACTGATGACTCAGGTTCTTTTTCTCTCATGATCCCGGCATCTTTCAAAGGGCCTTTGCTCCTCAAAGCTTTCGGAGCTTTCGCTGATGAAGCCACAGGTCTTGAGGTAGAAGTTGATGAAGAGATACCTATGCTGGGAATCACTATGGTTAGCGAGGTCAAGCAAGGAATTGTTGTGACCGCTCCCGTCACAATTTCTCCTCTGACTCACATTCTTTCCAATGAAATTCTCAGTGTAAAAGATCGCCTACCTGAAAAAGATTTTGAACAGTCTCTCCTGTTTGTTCAAGAAAGAGCAAAAAGTATAGCTCGTTCTTTTGGCCTAAATAAGGTTTCAATACTAGCTGAAAGGCCACGAGACATCACAGCGCCAACGGGCTCTGTTGAAGAATACGCCATTCAATATGGGTCAGTACTAGCAGGAATTTCAAAATATTTACTAGATACTAACCAAAACTACTCTCAGTACTCCTCAAATGTTCTGACATATGCCACAAACCCAGCACATAATAATTTTGTGAGTTTCAAAAATTCATTGAATCGAGCAATAAGCGACAATGCCGTATTGAAACATCAGGCCTTAGAGGACAACCCCCACCTGATCACCATAGCAAACTTTGGAAGTCATGAAAACCTACACCAGCACTTCGTATCTTTTGGTAGTACGGCACAGCAAAATATAGCAACGGGTAAGACTCTTTCCGTGACTGCCACAGTCAGTCTTTCTCAAGGGGCAATGGTGCGCTTGAACTGGAAAATTGAAGAAGCAGAGTCTCATTTCGGTCAAGCGCATTGGCATGACATTACCAGTACTTTTCAAGACTCATTGCCCCCACAAAATATTCTAACCTCCGAAAGTACACATCCTTTTGCTTTCACAACCTCAAGAATCGGACGCTATAAAATAACAGCATTCATAGATCAAGCCGGACTTTCAACTCAATCAGCGCAACTTGTTGTTGTTGTAAAAAACAAAGTTGAGGAAGAAACCGCCGATGCAGACAGCGGGAAAATGGAGATGAATGTGACAGAAGAAACCACAGTCGTTCAAGCGGATGGCCATGACCACACGCACTAAATTAAAAGGTAAATGACGATGAAAACAAGACTCTGCTTCACTATGGCATTATGTATGTTTATGACGGGTTGGGGAACTCTTGAGGCGATCCCCGCCTTTGCAAGAATTGAAAAAATGTTTTGTTCTAGTTGTCACACGGCGTTTCCAAAGCTCAATATCATGGGAAGACTTTATAAGACGAATGGTTATCGGTATGAAAGATTTACGTTGGATAAAATCATGCGTGGCAAAAAAAAAGAGGGCCAGCAACTGGGTAAGGATGGAAAAACAGCCATATACACCCACCTGCCTTTAGCTTTGGTTCTAAAGCTTCGCCCCTATACAAAAGCAAAATCAGACCCACACTCAAAAATCACAGCTATTGAACAATTACGAGTTTTTGCTGGAGGAACCTTTTCAGAGGACTACTCCTATTGGCTTAAATTATCAAGTGAGTCCCAAAATAACTTCAGGGTCTCCGTTGGGGCACTTCAGGTAGGCTACCACAAATCGCAGGCTTTAAACATCAGCATTGGCAACAGGACTATTTTCATGGCTGATCCATGGCAGAATATTGGAAATATGGGAGCTCTGACTCGTGAGGGACGTGGAATATTCGGAAGTGGACATCATGGGGGTAGCGATAGCCTGGGCGGGAGTAAACAAGGCGTGTTTATTTATGGACTTCCTAAGGGTTCCCGGTTTTATTATGCCGCAGGGGTTAGTGCAGACTCAAATGATGATGCAGGCTCGGGTCCCAAAGACCACTCAGGACGTATTGCCTATAGCCTCAACGATGAGTTGACTATGGGAGCATTCTTTTCAAGCGGGTCTGAAGTTATCAATGGTGCAGATTCTGACTTCACAAGAAGGGGCTTTGACTTTCATTATGAAATCGAAAACACCACAATTCTTGGTGCGTTCTTAGAGTCTAAGCAGCTTGATGGCCGTACCGGCTACTATTTAGAAGGGATGTTTACTCCAGATAGTGATGAGGTTGGCCCACACCTTGTCCCTGTCCTACGTTACGATGACTACGAGATAGGCCAGGGACAGGATTATCAGGCTTTTACAATGCACATCTCCAGGTATGTTCGTGAAAACGCAAGGATCTTTCTGGAGTACTGGAAACAAACTGAGGTTCCTGTAGGTAAGTTGGAAAACAACAGGCTCACACTCCAATTTCAATTTGGTTTCTAGCATCCAGGTACAAATTGTATTCTCCCATTAACTATTTTTGGTCTTGCAAGAGAGGGAGAGGTCCTGTATCATACTAAATGAGACAATAGGGTATTAAACGTCTATTACTTCACGGTCTTGGGGGTAAGGGGGATGGAATCGCCGCGCCTTACCAAAACCCGCTCCCCTGGGACTTCTTGTTTTCCACCACCAAATTGTTTTAGTGTGGTCCTCAGTCCATTTCCATGCTCAGCCTTGCAGTCCTTGTCATCCTCTTCTCCCCCCCCGTTGTCTGCCATAATGGCCCAGGGCATGTCATTTTGACACCTTCTCCACCTCTGAGGGATGCCCCCTTACAGAGGGCTTGCGATGACAATCCATTTTTTATCCCCAGGGTAGGTGCCGCCCCCACGCCTCTATCTAAACGGTTTTTCTATGACTCGGCTGTAAAGGAACAAAACTGAGTCATTACCTGGTTGATCAATTATAAAACTTGGGCCATTTCTTGCCACAGGAAGTGCTTATGTTGAAAGAAGATAGAATTTGCGGCACCTGGATAGGAAGTCTACCCTATTCATGCGCATCTCTATCTACCCCCAGGGGAATTTGTAGTCTGGAAGTAATGTGCCATCCTGACAGGAAAGGGGATTCTCAAAATTGCAAAGAATGATTATTGAGACAAGGAAATTGAATCGGTATAGTGACTAATTTCGATATTATGGTATTAAAGTAGTAGTCTTGTGAGCAAAATTCTTCCTTACCTGACCCTTCTGGTTTTATGCCTGAGTCCCGTCCTGGCTCAAACTGAAACCGTTGAGGTTGCTTACCGTGAGTTTCCTATCCTGGGCAGTCGCGTAGCGGTCTGGGTTTTCGCCCAACTGCATCTCATGTTTGCAGCTTTCGTGCTAGCGGTTCCCATCTTTGCCGTAATCATTGAAATCGTTGGGTATAAGACCGGAGACAAGCGCTATGATAATCTGGCCTATGAATTCACCAAACTCCTATCGGTTTCTTTCTCACTGACAGCAACGCTCGGAGCTGGGCTACTTTTTATGCTGCTTTTTCTCTATCCCAAATTCATGGCCTATCTTACGGCTATCTTTGGGTGGACCTACCTGCCTTATGTTCTTCTCTTTTTTGCCGAGGCCGGATTTCTCTATGCCTATTATTACGGCTGGGGAAAATTCCATCCCCTGACGCATATCTGGCTCGGGATCGGCCTTAATGTGGTGGGAACGGCCATTATGTTTATCGCCAATGGCTGGGTGACTTTTATGACTTCACCGGCGGGGATCTCAGAAACCGGACAGCTTATAAACGTCTGGGATGCCATGATGAATTTCACCTGGATGCCTATCAACGTGCATCGGGTCATCGCCAATGTGGCCTTTGGCGGCTCGATTGCAGCAGCCTATGCTGCTTTTCGCTTTTTGCAGGCTAAAACGGATGAGGAGAGGGCGCATTATGACTGGATGGGTTATGTAGGCAATTTCGTAGCTATCTCAGCCTTCCTACCGCTACCCTTTGCAGGCTATTGGCTTGGCAAGGAAATCTACGCTTATTCTCAAAACCTGGGCATGACTCTCATGGGGGGGGCTTTTTCCTGGCTGTTTATCATCCAGGCTATATTAATCGGTATGCTCTTTCTCTCGGCCAATTATTATCTTTGGCTGGGCATGGGACGGATCCGAGGTGCTGAGCGCTTCACCTGGGTGGTTAAATTTCTTTTGGCTGCCATTGCCATCTGCTTCGTAGTCTGGGCCACGCCTCATTCCCTGGTGGCCACCATGGAAGAGGCACGCAAAATGGGAGGAGCCCACCATCCCATCCTGGGGGTTCTTGGGGTCATGTCGGCCAAGAACACCGCTGTTAATATCCTAATTTTAACCACTTTTCTAAGTTTCTTACTCTACCGGCGCGGCAACAAAAAGGCCATTGTGCCCTGGGCTAAGGCGGGAGATAACGCTCAGTTGGCTCTATTTAGCATCACGGTGGTCTATGTGATTTTCCTTGGAATCTACGGTTATTTCGTAGAGGCCAGTGTGAGAATCGGGCTTTCGGTTCCCCAGGTACTCTCTGTGCTTGGCTGCATGATTATCCTCACCATCATTGATGTCATCATGTTCAAAAACGCCAAGGAAACCGGTGCAATCGAATGGGGCAAGATGCCCGAAAGATCTCAATATTGCCTGGTTTTTATCGCTGTAACCTTTACCTGGCTCATGGGGTTGATGGGTTATGTACGATCAGGATTGCGCCAGCACTGGCATGTCTATGGGGTCATGAAAGATACTTCCGTGGATGCCTTTACCCCCACTCTGGGCTATGCCACACAGGTTTCATCATCTATTGTAATCATCTTCTTTATGCTCATCGGTGTGGTTTTCTATCTCACCAGCCTCAGTAGCCGTAAATCCTGGGAAGAAGTACAGGCGGAGAAATCATGCTAACCGTCATCAAATTGTCTGTTTTTACGGTACTCTCAACCCTTTTCTATCTCTATGTGGGGCAGATGGTTCCTCAAAAAGAAGTGCATCCTCCAAAAGAGGTCGAGGTCAGCGATTCCATGGATACCACAGCCATGATATCCGCTGGTCAAAAAATAGTTGAAGGTAAGGGCACCTGTCTGGGATGTCATACCCTGGGTTTGGATAAGCCTGGACGATTCCCGGACCTGGGTGGAGTCGGTGACAGAGCTGCTACTCAAAAAGAAGGCATGAGCGGTCTTGACTATTTGGCAGAGTCCCTTTTCGAGCCTAATAAATACATCGTTCCCGGATTCAACCCCGGAATGCCAGCTGTGCATAAGCCGCCTATAAGCCTGAATCAACGTGAGATTCTTACCGTTTTAGCCTATCTCCAGAGTCTGGGAGGAAACCCCAGTGTCGGGATGGATACTCAACTTAAATATGTCTCAAACGCTGGCTCAAGTGAAAATAAGGAGGCCGCGAAGCCTGAAGCCCAGACTCCGCCCCAAAAAGCTCCAGAGATGACCCCCAAAACCATGCTGACTACCTATTTATGTAACACCTGCCACAGCCTGGATACTCCCGCACGCATGGTAGGACCCAGCTTATTTGATATAGGAAATCGCCTGGATGAAAATGCGCTATTTGAGTCCATTCTGGCACCGGATGCCACTGTGGCCGCCACCTATCCCCCAGGCATCATGTCCGCCATGCTAAACAATAGCGGATTTTATGAAAAAGTCAGCACAAAGCAGCTCAAGGAGCTTGTGAAATATCTCTCTAGCATGAAAGGCGAGGCAAAATGAACCTACTCATTGCTCTGCCTCTTTTCTTTCTCCTGGGGTTTTTCTGGTACCAGGGAAAACTATCCATGTTGGCCTGGATTGCTTTTTGGATGATTGCTAGCGCGATTTTTCTAAACTATGCGATTTCACCTCCACTTCCAGCCTCCGTGGTTTCTATGTATTTGGCCATTCTCTTTATTTCACTACTGGCTTATGCTTCAGCCGATGAAGAGCGCTACCGTGAAACCGTGGACCCTCTGATCCGTCTGATGACGGATCGCAAACGAACCGGGCAACTGGCTTTGGTTGCACTTGGAATCACCTGTCTTAGCTCTGGAAACCTCTATTTTGAGCGCTCACAAAAAGTTGAGGCACCGGTAATGGGAAGAACCATCCACCCGGCTCCCCCTTCGAAAATGAGTTTTAAGGGTAAAACCCTAAACCTGTCCTCCCTGGAAAATCCCTATCGAGAGCTTGAAAAAAGCAATCCTGAGGCATTTGCAAGCCATGTGAAAAATGGTCGCAAAGTCTACTACCAAAACTGTGTATTTTGTCACGGGGATAATCTGGCAGGAAAAGGGATCTTCTCGCACGGACTAGATCCAATCCCCGCTAATTTTCAGGATGTGGGTACCATCGCTCAACTCCAAGAAGGCTTTCTTTTTTGGAGAATTGCCAAGGGAGGACCGGGACTTCCCGACGAATCTACCCCCTGGGATTCTTCCATGCCAGCCTGGGAAAAATTTCTCTCCGAGACGGAAATCTGGGATGTCATTCTCTTTCTCTATGAGTTCACGGGTCATAAACCCAGGGCGCGGGAGGAAGTGCATTGATGGAATCTAGAATTCAAGAACTCAAGAATTCAGGGAGTCGAGGAATAGGTAGCGGAATGTCGTTGGTTCGGTTTCATCGAGTTGTAATGATGTTGCTAGGGCCTCGATTTGCAATCCGTCTGCAATTGCTTTTTTTCTTGGCCTGCCTGTCGATCCCGCTTAATCTGTCTGCGGGTGAACCGGATCTTGGCACCGAGAAACAACAGACCCAGGGTAAAAAGCTCTATGAGAAATACTGCTCCCAATGTCATGGTGAGGAAGGTGATGGAAAGGGAGTGGCCGCACGGGTATTTGATCCCGCACCCAGGGATTTTACAGCGGGACAGTTTAAAATACGAACCACTGAAACAGGTGAATTGCCGGACCACCAGGATCTGAAAAGCATCATCATCCGGGGAATGCCCTACACCGGAATGCCCGCCTGGCCTGAACTCAAAGACCAGGAAGTCAATGACCTGGTCTATTACATAAAGACTTTCAATGAAGACTTTTCAGATGAAGAGATGATCATGGACCCTCTGCCCATGCCAAAGCCGCCGCCATTTAGCCAAGACTCGGCCAAAAAGGGACGCAAAGTATATGAAGACAATAAATGTATGGACTGCCACGGCAAACTGGGTCGTGGCGATGGTGAATCAGCTCCTACCCTAACCGATGACTGGGACCAGGCCATTCGTCCTGCCGATCTAACCCTGCCCTGGACCTTCCGGGGCGGAAGCAAGCGCGAGGACATCTACCGTACCTTCACCACTGGCATGAATGGAACTCCCATGCCCTCTTACGCCGATTCCATTGAGCCCGAACAACGCTGGCAGCTTGTGGACTATATCTATTCTCTGTCCAAGGGCAAAGAAGAGGCGCATTCGAGTGTCATCACGGCCAAAAGGGCCGACCTTCCTTTAGAAACGAAGGACCTCAAAAAACTGGAAGCTCAATTTCAACTAGCACCCCCCGCCTTTTTTCCTATTGTAGGGCAGGTTATGGAACCGGGCCGCGAGTTTTTCCCCGGTGCAAAGCAGGTGGAAGCCCGCGCCCTGTATACCGATGAAGCCGTGGCCATCTTTTTGCGCTGGCATGATATGAGCCAAGAAATCTCCGCTAAAAATCATCCTGATATTTCCATACCTCGTTTTAACCCCAATAGCGAACCGGATGAAGAAGAGGAAGACTCAAAACAATTCAATGATGCGGTGGCTATTCAGATTCCATACAAGAGCATTTCCGGATTTACGCGCCCCTATTTTATCTTCGGTGACCCGGAACACCCTGTGGAACTCTGGTTTAAGGACCTGGGACAAAAGGGGGTTCAAATCCTCAAAGGTCAGGGCAGCTCGCGTTTGAGTTCCGATCAGCGGTCCAAAGTCTCCGTTATTTCAAATTATCAAAATGGAGAATGGACAGTGGTTTTCAAA
This sequence comes from uncultured bacterium, assembly GCA_964600955.1. Lineage (GTDB taxonomy): Bacteria > Muiribacteriota > UBA6191 > UBA6191 > UBA6191 > CAZRLV01. Next base: position 4,510 of record CAZRLV010000034.1, on the reverse strand, counting down.
ACCCCTCGCTCCAAGAAAGACAGTAGAGGGTTTCAAGAGGGGGGATTTCTACCCATAGCCTTTAGCATCTGGGATGGTGCCAAGGATGAGCGTGGAAATAAACGCGGACTGACCGCCTGGTATAACCTCTATCTTGAGCCCCCATACGTCGATTCGGTCATCTGGCCTGTCATCAACCGAGCCCTTTGGGTTCTCATTTTTCAGCTAGTTCTGGTTTTCTGGGTACGCTGGAGTCATAAAGGCAGGTCCTAATTATATTTTTTTGGAGGAAAAATCATGTTAAGGCGCGCATTAAGTTTTGCATTTATTATCGGTTTTATTTTAAACCCCATATTCGCGGCCAAAAAGGCCAAGTATAAAGGGGGTCCCGTAGAAAACGGCGGGAGTATCAGCGGTGTGATCAGCGTCGCAGGAAGCGGTGTCCACGACCTCCGAAAAAAGGTTACAAAAAACTCAAACTTCTGCGGTACTTCCATTGATGCGGAAAAATATGTGGTCTCAAAAAGCGGCAAAGTCCAGTGGGCTATTGCTTACCTAAAAGGTATAAAAAAAGGGAAAAATCTCGACAAAAATACCGAGATCACCCTCGATAACAAGAGTTGTAAATTTGTCCCTCATGTTTTGGTGGCCCCTAAGGGGGGAATGCTGGTCGTAAAAAACAGCGATCCCATGCTGCATAATTCGCATTTCTACCTGATCCGGAGGAATAAGAAGAAAAATGTAATCAACCTGGCCCTCCCCATTAAAGATCAGGTTCTCAAAAAGAGGAAGATTCTCAGAAAATCAGGACTTCTATCTGTGATTTGCGATATCCATGAGTTTATGCAAGCTTATGTCATGGTCCTGGAGCATCCTTATGGTGCAGTCACAAACGAGGGCGGTGCCTTTAAGTTCACCGATGTTCCTGCTGGAACCTATAAACTGGTAGTCTGGCACGAAGGCTTTGGGGAAAAAACCACGGAAGTCACGGTGAAACCAGGCAAAAACACTGAGTTTGCCTGGTCCTATGATACGGACAAGGCCTTAGCAGAAATTCAAGCTGGTGAAGTCGCTAAGATTAGATGAAGGTGACGAAAAGGCGCGTCATCTTTAAAAATCTAATTCAAAAACTTCAGACCTCAGAGGAGTCCTTTCTGCCCTATCTCGTGGCGGTAAATCTCACGCGTGCCTGCAATCTTGAGTGTGGACATTGCTATATGGATGCTGGCAGCAAAACAGCGGCTTCCGGAAATCACATCGATTTTGCTCTTTTGAAAAAAACACTGGAGGAAATTGCAAAGCGGGCACCTCAGACCATCATTGTTCTGACCGGAGGCGAACCTATGCTCTATCCTCATCTGGAAGAGGCCATTACTCTCGGAACTAAGCAAAATTTACGCATGGTCCTCGGGACCAATGGGCTGGGACTCAGCCTGGATCGCGCCAAACGCTTCAAGGATCTGGGCCTCTCCGGTGCGGGGATCAGTATTGACTCTATCGATGCTAAAAAACACGACGAGTTTCGCGGTATCACGGGGGCCTTTACCCGTAGCTGTCGCGCCTTTGACGCCTGCAAAGCCGTGGGACTTCATTCCCAGATGCATTTCACTCTGATGCGAAATAATCTTGGTGAGATTGAAGAAGCCGCAGACTTAGCCCGTAACCTGGGTGCCGGTATTCTCAATTTCTTTTTCCTGGTTTGTACGGGAAGGGGGGAAAGCTCTATGGACCTGAATCCAACAGAGTATGAATCCGCTCTTAATGCCATCGCCCAGCTTCAGGAAAACTCCCAGGGACTGTTGATCCAGGCACGTTGCGCCCCCCATTTTAAGCGCATCCTCTACCAGAGAAACCCTGATTCGCCTTTTACGCGCGCCAGTGGTTATGACGGCGGGGGATGTCCGGCCGGAACCCATTACTGCCGCATCACACCACAGGCAGAACTCACTCCCTGTCCTTATATGGAGGAGAGCGCGGGCAGCCTGGAAGGTCAATCTTTCTGGGATCTTTGGGATCACTCGGCAGTCTTCCAGTCTTTTCGCAAGCCTCAATTAGAGGGACGCTGCTCAGCTTGTGAGTTTCAACTGCTCTGCGGAGGTTGCCGTGCGCGTAGCATTGCGGCCGGCAAGGGACTGATGCATGAAGACCCAACCTGTGCTTATGAACCCGTGGGGAAACCCCCTATACCCATAGCAAAAAAGAACAATGTCCAAGAAGCCGTGTGGACCCCAGAGGCTGAAGAAAGGCTCAAAAAAATCCCTATTTTCCTGCGTCCTGTGGTCCAGAAAAATCTAAATATATTAGCTCAAAAAACCGGAGAAACCGTCACCGTTGAGCTGATGGCTCAGTATCGCAGCCAACGTGAAAAGGAGTTGGGTATCCACTTTGAATAGCCTTGGCATGAATCTCTCTGCCGCCTACCCAATCGTGGGGACGACCCCTACATGCACCAGGAGATAAGAATGGAAAACACAGTTATTGAACCATTGAGCACATTCAACCCGGTGAAGGTTCAGGGAGACAGGATTCATCTCGAACTCGAAGGAGTCTCGACAGATGTTCCCGTGGTCTCGCTTCCCCAGCCTTTTATTGACTGGATTGATACGGGGCGCAAATCCATGTATGAAAGAATTCTGGGGGGAGGGGGTCATGTAGGTTTTTTTTCCCAGCACCTCCCCGTAGTGGTCACTTTCTCCAAGGACCAGGTATTTCCTCTTAACTGCTCTAACAAAGGTGTGGGATTTATCCCAAAAACCGAGTATTTGGAAGAGTTTAATAACTTGTTTGAAGATACCCTTAACGCCACGCGGGGTAAAGACTGGAAGGAAAGCCTGCAAGAACGCATCAAGGCGGTATCCCAGTTTTACTTCGATCACGAGAAAATTGATTACCGGGCCATGACCGGGCTGGAGATTTTTGAAAAGCGTACTTTCAAGAATCTGGAATCCCACCCCATTTCAAGTCTTTTATATACCGGTGAAGGCCCCGGATACACCAGTTTTCAGCTCGACTGTGTGGTAGAGGTTATCCGACCCGATGACCCCAGGCATCGTTTTATTCTTCTGGCTCGCAATATGTTTGAGTATGATAATTTTCATATTCCCCAGACTAATTTTCCTTATGCCTATGTTTTTTGGATCTCTCAGGTCATAGACAAAACCCCTTTTAAAGTTGAGAAAAAGCCTGAAAATGTGCAGTTTATCGTGCCTGAAAACGGAATACCCTGGAGACCCGATGCCATCCATGCCATCAGCCGGGCGCCTTCCATGATTCGCAAGTTCATCCGTGAAAAAGTGGAGGCCTATGCCAAGGAAAATGGACACACGGAAATCACGGCTGAAATCCTGGACAAAGTTAAAAATAATCAATGCGACGGTAAATGCAAAAATGGAGGGTCCTGCAAACATAAACGCACCGGCCCCTATAGCAAACTCTACGTAGGCGTGGATGGTTCACCGCTTTCCAATGCTGCCGTCAATCTAGCCCTTAGCATTGGATCCGTCCAGAAAACATGTATTGTGGGTAGCCATGTTTACGCCGCCAAGTTGCATGATGATCGTTTCAGGGTCATGGAAAGTGGCCTACCTCAAGAATACCAGGAAGAAAATGAACTGGAAAAGCAAAGGAAAATCCACGATTCCCTGATAACCAAAGGCTTGGAGCTGATCTCAGATTCTTATCTAGAGCAGATGTCAACGCTTTGCCAAGAAAAGGACCTTGCCTTTGAGGGGGTATCCCTGGAAGGGAGAAACTGGCAGGAGCTAGTCAAGGATATTGAAAAAGGAAATAGTGATCTAGTGGTCCTTGGCGCTCATGGAGTCGGGCAAATCCCGGGATCACTCATCGGTACGGTTTGCGAGCGGGTCCTGCGACGTGTAAAAAGAGATGTTCTAATCTGCAAGCAAGAGGATTCTAATCAAGATGGAGACATTCTGGTTTGTCTGGACGGCAGTCCCCGCAGTTGGGGAGCCCTTAGAAGGGGCATGCAACTAGCAAAAGACCTCAAGCGTAAGCTGGTCGCGGTTTCTGTCTTTGATCCTTATTTTCACTACACCATGTTCAATACCCTCAATCAGGTCCTTACCAGCAAGGCCCGCAATGTCTTCAAGTTTGAGGAGCAAGAAAAGCTCCATGAAGATATTATTGACTCAGGCCTGGCCAAAATTTATCAGTCCTATCTTGATATTGGAAAACGCGTGGCTGCTGATGGTGAAGTTGAGCTGGAAACCCATCTTCTAGACGGTAAAGCCTTCGAGAAAATCCTGGAGTTTATCCGCAAAACAAAGCCTTTTATCACCCTCCTAGGCCGCATTGGAATTCATAGTGAAGAGGACATGGATATCGGGGGAAACACCGAGAATATTTGCCGCATGGCAGATTCGAATGTTTTGGTGGTAGAAACCCAGTCTGTACCCCCGGCCGAGTATCAGGCCGATGAAACCATCACCTGGACCAAGGAGGCCTTGGCCAAACTCGAAGCCGTACCTCCCATGGCCCGTCCCGTAGCCCGCAAGGGTATTCAGAGCCATTG
>CAZRLV010000033.1:12593-17280 GCA_964600955.1 uncultured bacterium | reverse complement strand
GGCTCGCGATCTAGTTGAACCCCCAAAGCAGACCGCAGGAAACCCAGGGATTGATCTGATTTTTCTGAATTCGCATAACTCAGTTGAAGTAAGGATGAAGTCAGAGATACCCAAATTAGAAAGGCGAGTCCGCGAGCCTGGCGAACTAGATTCATACTGACAACTCCCCTCTTATAAAACCCATCTTGCCCCCAAATATCCCAGCCTCTCAAATCGATCATTTCCCTGGAAAACAAAATGCCTCTCTCGCTCCCAAAGATAACCAAGATGGAGACTAATTCGGGCTGTTACCTGATATTCCACACGATAATCCTGAGTCTTTCTATTATAGGAAGAATCAATGAAGTTCTCAAAAAACAAGAATCGCCTGCGTTCACGATCCATACGAGTCAAAAATGAAAATCCTCTACCTAGGCGGTAAGCTGAAGCCAGGGAACGAAACCGGTAATCATTGTTTGTAAAAAACTCACGGGGCTGGTCATAATTCTGCTTGGAAAAAACATTGAACCAAGCCAGATTCCAGCGCTGTAGGACATCCCAGCTAATGGAAGAGTCCAAAATCCACTCATAATTATCATAATCCGGGATCGTCTTATAGAAAATCGAATCAAAACTCAGGCGATGATCGAATGAGATTTTATCAAGTCCCAGAAAATGGGTAATTCTGGCCAGATTCCCCTGGTGGGAAAGTAAGTTTTGCCCCAAGGATTCCTTAGAGTAATCCCGATCTGCGAATCGATTCTCAATTTCTAGATAATGATTATCTCCTGGATAAAATCTGGCTGCTCCATTGATTTGCCCCTCTAGATAACTTTTTTCAAGATCATTGAAAAGTTCGCGGTGGGCAAGTCGCGCTTCCAACTCAAAACTCATATCTCCTTTCAGGGAGTAGACCTCATAGTCTGGCCGAAGCGAATGCTCAGATATTTCCCCCATCAGGGCAGCTGTACGCGGGAAGCCATTGCCCATTAGACTTTCATGCGCTTCAGTACTAAGGGGTTCCGTCCAGGCACTAGAATCAGGATTCCCCTCGTTTTGCTTACGCATAAGCCTTCGAGCCTGCTGACCTGGGGAAAAGCGAAAATAACTTAAAAAGAAGTCCCGTTGCTGGTAATTCTCAATTGTTTTTCTGTCAAACTCCAAATCGTGAGCCTCATATCCCAAAGAGAGGTAGGTATGGTCGTGCAAATGTCTTTCAATCTCCAGTCTGGCCCCAAGGTCTCGATTGGAAAAATCTGGAAAGGACTGATCCTCGAAGTTATGAATACTTCCCTCGCCCTTCAGTCGAATTCGTGGGCTCAAACTGAGATTTCCATCCAAAGTAAGAGTGTTCTGGTAATTCGAGTCACGTATTCTTAGATTACGATCAGAAAACAGAGCCAGGTTCAAGCGCTCACTGAGATTCCAGTGTATGCCCTTGCCCTCACGAGACATGAGAGCATCAAAGTTGAGATCCAAATCACGAAAAGCAAGGTCCCTGTCCTGACGGGACAAGATACCCGCAGAATCACGCAGGGTCTGCTCTCTTCCGCTAAAACTGCTCACCTCGAGATCGGCATTTGTAGTCAAAGAATAGCTCCCGGCAAAAACCAGTGTCCCGCAGATAGCGAATAAAAGAAGCCCCAGTCCGATCACGACCATAAGTTCGACAAAAAATACATATAAATGTAGAAATTTGTCCTGGAAACTGGGTAAAGTCCTACAAAATCTCCAGTAAATATGATAATCTGTCGAGAACGTGAAAGAGACCCATGATGAAACCACTTATTAAATACCCTTCACCCTATAAATCAAGGATGCCCCAGGGGGCCACCTTAGACCATACACAGAGTTCCATGCCCGCTGAACTTGGAATGTGGTTTAGCCAGGGGCTCTATGTTTTGTGTGCCACTCTAGTACTTACTGGGGTATATATGGCCTATCACTCACTTGCGCTGCAAAGTTCGGTTCAGGGGCTATTCAATTCCATCCTAGTCTTTCTCTCAGGAGTTCTGCTTTTTCTCTTCGCCTCGCATGAGGGGGTCGTTTCCCGAAAGCTAAACGCGATGGTAAGCATCCCCAGAAACTGAATTTTCTCATGCATGGACTGCTGAAATAAATTCATAGCACTGCCAAAATCTTCCTGGTATAATCCTGTCTTCGTCCTGCATCTACATGCAGAATCTGTTCAATCGGCGGCAATCAGGAGAATACCCATGCAAAGAATCCTTTTTTGTACCATGTTGGCAACAGCGGCCTATCTTGTAGGCTGCGGTGGAGGAAACCCTCGTTCGCCGGGGGTGGGCCCGGGTGAGAACAGCTTGGACTTTTCGGCGTCTGCCGCACTAGGAAGTCGGCCAAGCCTCTTACATGAAGGGTCCGTTGACGGGACCCTCAATCGAGTACTAACTCGCGAAGACTCCTTTGCAAACCCTGAAAAAGCTATTAACACTATGGACGGGGCCTCCCTGTCTCAACCCATCATTTTGACCCTTGGCGCTGACAACGGCGAGGGAATCGTGACACCCACATTCGCATCCACACCTCTGGAAGTCTATTTTCTGGAGGTCTCCATTACAGCTGGGACCATACCTGATACGGTGGTACCCGCCGGGCTTAAAAAGGCCCTCATACCCCTGGTGGATTATACCGTGATTGCCAATGGCTCACAGTTGATCATCTTTCCCATGAAGCCGCTTAATCCCGCCTCGTATTACACCTATATTATTACGAATAGTTTGAAGGATGCGGAAGGATTTCCTCTCAAAGCGCCCGAGGATTACCTCTCTTATGCAGGTAGAAGTTCAGCAAGTATTTCTAAACTACGCTTCAGTGCTCAGTCGGTTCAGGCAGAAGCTTCCCAGCTCGTCCCGGCCCAGGAGGAACTCGCTAGCGCAATTGGAATTCCTAAAGCGACTATTATTTTCTCTGATACTTTCAGGACTGTATCCGTAGGTGAGGAGTTTGCAGCCATAAAGTATGCCGCCCATAGGCTTATCAATTCAGCTATCAAAGCCAGCCCCAGCGCTCCAATAACCACAGGATCTTTTATTTGGAAGTCAGGGGATAAACTGGGTAACACTACTATGGCAAGCATTTATACCTTGGATCTGACCACGGGGCTTCTGGGGAGCATCAGCCAGGTGCTTAGTGATTCAGCAACCAGTCCTGCGGGAGCCAAGGCCGACCCCATTCTAAATAAATCACTAACTACGGCACAGTCACTCAATACCAGCTTGGGTGCCAATGTAGCTTTGGCCCCCATCCTCGCAGGGTGGAATGTCCATCGAACCACCGTCAAACTTCCTTATTTTCAGGGGGTTCCTTCTCTGGTTGCAAGGCCTGATCTCGGTTATAGCGCCAATCCTGCTGTGGTCGTCACCAATACCCACTGGGAAGGCTCAATTCCATCCCTCGCAGCAATTAAGTCCGAGCTTTTGGGTACATCAGACGCTATGAAGATAGCCGTTGAGACTGCTTTATCCAGCGCAGGTCTAAATCCTACATCATTTACCAACCTTCTCACCGACCCATCCAGGAAGAGTGAACTAGTGACCCAGGCCTTTGCGCTTGTGGGCACCACAATAAAGGCCTCCGGTCAAAGACTTGACTCAGACCGTTATATTTCGGAGTGGAACCCACTACCCGCTGTCAATCAACTGGCTGACGTTCCGGTTTTGCTTTTTGCTCCAGTTGCTGGGCTAACCACTGTCGACCATCTGGTTATGTTTCAACATGGGATCACAGCCGCTAAGGAAAACGCCTATGCCATTGCTTCCAGCCTGATTGCCGCTTCTGCCGCTGTGGGAAGCACCATGGCTGTGATTGCCATAGATCATCCTATTCACGGAGAGCGCAGCTTTGATTTTGTCCTGGCGGATCTTATCACCCCGGGGAAAGACGGCATCCCCGAGATCTCTGCCAACACCAATGCTTTAGCATATATGAATCTAGCATATCTCACAGTCGGCAGAGATAATTTGCGCCAAAGCATTGCTGATCTACTAGGGTTGAGGGCTTCTATCGGGTTTGCCAATAAAAAGGGTGAGTTGGGGTCGCCTGGAATGCGTGTGAGTTATCTGGGTCATTCTCTGGGTGCAATCTCAGGGACTAATTTTTTAGCGGCAGCTTCAACATCCCCCTATACCACCAGCGATAATTCTCTTTTTGAGATTTCAGCAACGGGGCTTGCAATGCCCGGTGGAAATATTGCCAACCTCCTGGTCAATTCAGGCTCGTTCTCCAATTTGGTGAAATTTAGCGTGGGAACCAGTGACCCAACCCTTGCTGCCTCATTTAGCGGGTTTTCCCCCCTTTGTCAGGCAGTCAAATCTGAGGATTGTTTCGTGGCTGAATTCTTACCTTTCTTAGCCACACAAAGCATCTCTGCCTGGAATGCATTTAATTCGAGTATTAGTCAATTTGCAGTTGCAGCCCAGATGGTGTTAGATCCGGTAGATCCCATGTCGGTAGGTGCCTCTTTAGAGATCACAGATGAGCCCATCTACCTAGTGGAAATCGTAGGTGATGGGAGCACCACCGACCCTGCCGATCAGGTCATCCCTAACGCTGTAGCCACTGAACCACTGATCCGTGAATTGGGGCTTTCAGACCTCACCGGTAGTATTGCCGGATCGGTGCGCCATGTAGGACGCTTCGTTAAGGGAGGACATAGCTCTCTAGTTGGGTTTGGGGGGAGTGACACTGG
>CAZRLV010000033.1:0-12583 GCA_964600955.1 uncultured bacterium | reverse complement strand
CGCTGCGGTCCCCGCGCCCCCCGCCCGCCCCGCCGCCCCGCCCGGCCCGCCCCGGCGGCCGTACTCTCAGAAATTCAGACTCAGTATGGCGGTTTTTTCGCATCAAGCGGGACGGTTTTGCAGGTCGCTGCACCGGCACTTCTTTGTGCTGATACAGCCGCAAATTGTATCAAGGAATAATCCAGACTCAAAAATCAGTAGGAGAAAAGCATGCAAACACAAAGCTTCACCCTGTCTTCACTCTCAAAAATATCTCGCTGTACCCTGGGGGCTGCTTTAGTGCTCAGCCTTACAACTCCCCTTCAGGGGCAAGAGCTGAACTTTCACGACCCTAAACTAAGCGGGAGCTTTGACAGCACCATCACCGTTGGATTTGGAATGCGCCTCGAGGACCCAGCCCTTTCCAATTTAGGACTAGATAACGGTGGGACCTATCCCACATTTAATGAAGACAATGGAAATCTCAACTATAGAAAAGGCTCCTTTTATTCCAAGGTGATGAAATCCACTCACGAGCTGGAACTTCACTACAAAAATAAATGGAGTATTTTTTCCAGAGCAACTGCACTATACGATTTTGATATCATGCGCGACTACACCTTGCGCTCCGATTTAAGTAGCTCCGCTAAAGATGATCTCGGGCATGAACTGAAGTTTTTAGATGCCTACTGGAAGTACGATACGATCTTGGGCGACAATCCGGTAACCTTCAAAATCGGAAACCAGGTTCTAAGTTGGGGTGAGAGTACCTTTGTTCAGAACGGCATTAACGCCATCAACCCCTTTGATGTAAGTAAATTTCGAGTAGCCGGAGCCGAGCTTCGCGATGGCTTGCTACCGGTCCCCATGGCCGTAATGAGTGTGGAGATGACCGATGTTTTCTCTTTTGAGATCTTCAAACAATGGTCTCATCGCAAAACCAAAATCGATCCCGAAGGTTCGTTTTTCTCAACGAATGATTTCGTAAGCCCTGGATCGACCTATGCCCATATTGGCAGAGGAGTTGGGTCGGATCTTGATGGACATCCCTGTGTTGATTTTGCCACCTGTTCTGGGCGAACAGACTCGGGTGGAACCACTTTATTTGGTCAGACTGCCCTACAAATGTCAGGACCCGAACCTGAGGATAATGGCAATATGGGAATCGCTCTCAAGTGGATGGTGCCCCAACTGGACTATACGGAATTTGGATTTTATGCTTTGAGTTACACCAGCCGTCTCCCGGCCATCAGCGGGTTCCAGGGGGCCCAGGATGCTGATGTGCTTGGAGCTGGAATTGGTGTCGGAGGGTTGGCGGCCGCCCTGAATCCCGCTACGCCGTTTGCCGGACTACCCGCTCAATCGCAAGGGTTGTTGAATCAAGCCTATTCCGGGGCGCAACTTGGAGCATTTGGAGCCGATTTAAGGGCTAAAACCCAGGCAGGGTTAACCGTTAGTGACCTTCAAGCGGAACTCGTAGATGGGCTAGCGCGTGTGGGTCGCCTGGGAGTCGCCGCACAAAGTGCTGCGGCCTCAGGTGGAAATCTGGCCACCGCCATCGGAGCCCGCTCCACCGAGATTCTCGGGGGAATCTACATCCCTAATTCCCGCTATTTTCTGGAATATCCAGAAGATATTAAGATGTTTGGACTCAGCTTTAACACCACCATCAAAAATATAGCCGTGCAAGGCGAATTTTCCTTCAAAAACGATCAACCCATACAGATTGATGACGAGGTTCTGCTGGCCGCCGCCCTTGGGGCTCCGAGTCAGCTAGGAACCTTTCAAAACCCAGGAGGGGCTGGGGTGATCCGAGGCTGGAACCCCAAGAACGTGACCCAGGGGCAATTTACCTTCACCAAACTTCTTGGGCGCAAATGGGGGTCGGACAATGTTGCCTGGGTTGGAGAAGCAGCCTATACCAAAGTTCATGGATTGGAATCCCAGACTGTCCTGCGTTACGAAGCACCTGGAACGCCCTATGGGTCTGGATATGGAGAGAGCTTTTCCTGGGGATACCGAATGTTGGCAAGAGCCGATTATTTCAATTTCTGGAAAGAAGTCTCGATTCACCCAAGCATCGCCTTCAACCATGACGTCAACGGCACAACCCCCAGCCCCATCGGTAACTTTGTTGAAGACCGAAAGTCCTTTACCCTGAGCTTGCAAGCCAAATATCAAAATGAGTATACAGCTAAACTAAGCTATACAAATTTCATGGGTAGTAATGTTCATCACACAAAACGAGATCGTGATTTCGTCACTCTGGCTTTTAGCCGATTCTTCTAGGAGAAAATCATGAAGTTCAAAATAAATTTTTCTCTCACGCTTCTTTTGAGTCTGTTGATGGCAGGGGTCATACCCGCCAAGGTCAATCAAGAAGAGGCCGCACGACTGGGCAAAGACCTTACCCCTGTGGGAGCTGTGAAGGCTGGAAATAAAGAGGGGACCATACCTGCCTGGACCGGGGGCATTCAAACACCTCCGGCAGCCTATAAGAAAGGCATGCTCAATATCGACCCCTTTCCGGGAGATGCTGTCAAATTTACCATCACCGGGGATAACTTCAAAGATCACTCCAACAGACTCTCTGCGGGTCAAATCGCAATGTTTGAGCGCTATCCCAAGACCTTTAAAATGAGTGTTTATCCAACCCGCAGAAGTGCTGCTTATCCTGATTACGTTTACGAGGCATCCAAAGCCAACGCCCTAACTGCCGAACTCTCCCGTGGAGGAAATGGTGTTATAAATGCTTCGGTAACCTCCCCCTTTCCTATCCCCCAAAATGGGACCGAGGCCATCTGGAACCATCTACTACGCTTTCGTAGCCAAGGAGTTCGCAGGGAAGTGGGACAGGTAGCCCCCACATCAAATGGCAAATACACTATGGTGCGCATCGCAGAAACCGTATTTTTCCCCTATCACAAAAAGGGAGCCACCGTAGAGTCAGTCAAAAACAGACTGGCCTATTTTCTGCAAACCGTAAAATCCCCTGCCCGTCTGGCTGGAAATATTCTCTTGGTACATGAAACCTTAGATCAAAACAAAGAGCCGCGCTTGGCCTGGACTTATAACCCCGGACAACGCCGGGTTCGTCGAGCGCCTAATATCGCCTATGACTACCCTGGAACCGCAGCAGATAATCAACGTACCACGGACCAATCCGATATTCTCAACGGCTCGCCTGAACGCTATAACTGGGAGCTTAAAGGCCGTAAAGAGATGTATGTTCCCTATAATGCCTATAAGCTCCACTCCAAGGACACGAATCCCAAGGACGTTATCAAATCCGGGCATCTGAATTCAAACTACCTGCGCTATGAACTTCATCGTGTTTGGGAGGTGCAAGGAGCCATCAGAAAAGGAACCAGTCATATCTATGCCCAAAAGACCTATTATTTGGACGAAGATAGCTGGGGTATTTTGGTCGCCGATCAGTATGACGGACGAGGCAATATATGGAGAGTGAGTGAAGCACATAATATCTGCTACTATGAAGTTCCAGTTACCTGGGACACCCTTCAGGTTCATTATGACGTAATCAATGGCCGCTATCTTGCCTATGGGTTCAACAATGGTGGACCCGTGGATGAATTTGGAATTGAAGCAAAAAAGCGTGATTTCACGCCCCAGAAGCTACGCCGTATGGGCATGCGCTAAACCGGAGCGCCCATGGTGGCCGCTTTAATTTTTCTGGCTTTCCTGACCTATGGCCTGCACGCCAGGGGTCCAAGTCCGGCGCGCATGCTTGAGCTATCCAGCCAGGGTCTGGTTTCACAACTTTACGCCAGTCAAAAAAGCCTTTTTGCCTGCGGAGAACGGGGTCACATCTTTCAATTTTCTCCCTCAATGAAGCCCGAAGATGTGAAACAGATCCAGACACCGGCCAGACAATATCTCACGGCTATAACTGGCGACCTAGGGCAACGACTGTGGGCCGTGGGCCATGACTCTATTATTTTGTTTAGTCCAGATGCCGGCAGATCCTGGGAGGTACAACATTTTAAACCAGAATGGGAAAAACCCCTTTTTGATGTTGTTTTCGTCGGTACCGATGAAGTGGTTGCCGTGGGTGCATATGGGCTCTATCTACATAGTTCGGATGGCGGCAAACAGTGGCGCAAAGTCATGGTCAACGAGGAAGAACCGCATTTCTTTGACGCCGATCTCTTAACTTCACAACAAATCTATCTAGCCGGTGAATTTGGTACAGTAATGCGATGTCCACCTTCTGGAAAAAACCCGCAAAGGTTCGAAACAGAGATCGAAGGCAGCTTGTTTGGCATTGAGGTTATGGGGGATAAGCAGTGGTTTGGGTTTGGGCTACGCGGTCGAATTTATCATTACAAAGAAGGAAAGACCCAGCTGATTCCAACCAACTCCAAAGCTTCTATTTTTGGCTCATTGTCTCATGACTCTGGAATTACCTTCTTTGGGGCCGATGGTTTTCTTCTGCATTATACGAGTGGCAAAACAATTACACGCTCGATCAAAGATCGCGTCATCATCACAGATGCCGCTGCTTCCGGATCTAACCTGATTTTGTCTACGACCGAAGGGTTTCGGGTTTTACCTTGGTAGAAAAACTGGTATTCGCCAATCGGCCCATGATTCTGGTTGTCTTTCTCCTGGTGACCGGGTTTCTGGGATACCATGCTACTCACCTCAAAGTGAATGCCAGTTTTGAAAAGCAATTACCCCTCAAGCACCCCTTCATTCAAACTCTGCTGGAGTACAGAGCCGAATTTGGAGGGGCTAACCGGATCATTGTCTCCATCAGTCCCAAACAGGGCACAATTTTCGAGCCTGATTTTTTTCGGTCTTTCAAACAAATTAATGATGAGATCTATTATGTTTCCGGGGTCAATCGAGCCTCTATCCAGTCAATTTTCACCCCAAATGTAAGATTTGTAGAGATTGTAGACGGCGGATTTAGCGGCGGAAAAGTAGTGCCGGCAGATTTTCAGTTTAGCGCTGAAGATATCGAGCAAGTCCGCAAGAATTTGTTGAAGTCCTCAGTGGTCGGACGTCTGGTGGCAGGTGATTTCACAGGGGCGGCCATCCACTTCAAACTAGCGGATACAGACCCCAAGACCGGCAAGAAACTGGACTATTTTGAAGTCGCCAGACAACTCGAGGAAAAGGTTCGAGGGCAATATGATCAACCGCAGATTGATATTCACATTATTGGATTTGCCAAGGCCATCGGGGATATAGCCGATGGTGCGAGGGGCGTGCTGATTTTCCTAGCTCTTTCGCTGCTTCTAACCGTTTTGCTGGTTTATTACTTCATCAAATCCTGGCGTTTTTCACTCTTGCTAGTGGGCTGTAGCCTGGTGGCCGTAATTTGGAATCTTGGGATGCTACCCCTTTTAGGGCTGGGGCTTGATCCCATGTCGATTCTGGTTCCTTTTCTGATTTCCGCCATTGGGGTCAGTCATGGGATCCAAATTCTAAACGGGGTCAACTACTCACTCTCCCAGGGCTTGGACTGTAACAAGGCAGCCAGAGCCAGCTTTCGCAGGCTGATTTTGCCTGGAGTTGTGGCCTTGCTCTCGGACACCATAGGATTTATCACGATTCACCTGATCGAGATCCGAATTATCCAGGAGCTTGCCATCATTGCCAGCTTTGGGGTCTTAGGCTTAATTCTCACGAACTTGGTCCTGCTTCCCATCCTCATATCCTATCTAAAAACAAAAGACACCCATCTCACCAGAGTGGAGAAAAACTACCAAAGTAAGAAAGAGTTGTGGCACAAGCTCTCCGCCTTTGCTAGCCCCCGCTTTGCAAGCCTTTGCCTTCTTGCCTGCTTACTCATCGGTGCAGGGGGGTATGTGAAGTCCAAGGAGCTTAAAATTGGTGATCTCATGCCGGGTGTACCCGCCCTGAGGCAGGATTCGAGGTATAACCAGGACACTAAGGCCATTGTTGAAAAATACTCCATCGGGGTGGATATTCTAAATGTCCTGGCAGAAACCAAAAAAGACGGTTGCATTGACTACGGGGTAATGCGCACCATTGATGATTTTCAGTGGGTTATTTCCAATAATACCCATGTTCAAGGGGCGGTAAGCCTGCCTTATGTGGCCAAAATTGTGGCCGCCGGCTGGAACGAAGGGCATTTTAAATTCAAGGAACTATCCCGTAACACCCATAATCTGGTACAGGCCATCAGTAGCATTGATACAAGTAGCGGCCTGCTCAATTCAGATTGTTCAGTGATGCCAGTGATGATTTTTACCAAGGACCACAAGGCAGAATCCATTGAGTCCATCCTAAAAGCGATTCAGGATTTTTCCAGGGAAAATAAAAATCCAGACATCAAGTTTCGCCTTGCAAAGGGAGACTTTAATCTTCTGCCGGAACATAGCGATGTCCGGTTTCGATTGGCCACTGGGAATGTGGGTGTCATGGCAGCAACTAACCAGGTGGTAGAAAATTCGCAATACAGAATTCTCTTGTGGATTTATGGCTGTGTGATCCTGTTATGCCTGCTACTATTTCGATCTATTCGTGCTACGATTTGTGTAGTGTTGCCCCTGGCAATGATATCCGTTCTTGCTTACGCAGTCATGGCCTCCCTGAAAATCGGGCTCAAGACATCGACTTTGCCGGTGGCGGCTTTTGGGGTAGGTATTGGGGTCGACTATGGAATCTATATTTTTTCTCAGCTATTAGCGCATTTAAAGGCCGGAGAACCCTTGCGCGAGTCTTTTAGGGAGACGCTGGAGTCCAACGGAAATGCCGTATTGGTTACAGGCCTGACCTTATCCTTGTCTGTCAGCACCTGGATTTTTTCCGACCTACAGTTTCAGGCAGACATGGGAATTCTATTTAGCTTCATGCTTTTGGCTAATATGGTGGGCGCCATTTGTCTTGTTCCCGCTCTCGCCTGGATTCTCTACCCTAAAAATCGTTAGATTCCTTGAAAATTCAGATAGAGCCCCATGCGCCATCCTTGGAGTTTTTGTGACATGGCCTAAAAATTGCTCCTAACATCCTATCGACGACCAAAGCGGTTTTTGGCTCAATTTTTAGAGGACTTTGCCAGGAGAATTTAATGACAGAAATTTCAAACACCTTGATGCAGGAGCATCAACTCATCCTAAAAACCAACCAGCTAATGAATAAGGCTGCCGCCGCAACCAAAAATGAGGATCACCCTTTTCCCATTCTGGAAATCGCACAACCTTTTGTAGAATTTGTACAAAGCTTTGCCGACCGCTTTCATCACGCCAAGGAAGAGGAGATTCTTTTCAAATATTTAAACCTTGATGGAGTGCTTCAACATTGCAATCCAGTTCCTCAGATGCTGCATGAGCACGACCTTGGAAGAGCCCTGGTAAAGCGTATGCAAGAGGCAATATATTCTCAAGACAAAGATGAGTTCATCGACGCCATGAAAACCTATACCAACCTACTTACGGACCATATCTATAAAGAAGATAATATCCTCTACCCCATGGCAGAATCTTCGCTAACGACCTCGCAGAAAACAGAAATTCAAAAAGAATACCACGAGGCGCAAGCCCGTATGAATGCGGATGAAATCTGGAGAAAGTACAAAAGCTTTTCCTCAGACCTGGAGGCAAAGCTCCAGGGTACGTGTTGCTGACCTGGATTTGGTAAATCCCTATTTTCGTCTGCGCCAGGCCCACAAGATGCTTGCTTCAGAAGGCATTGAGGTAATTCTACCCCCCGAAAAATACCTGGATGCGGACCTACCCATCGTTATGCCCGAAATCCTAGGACTAATCCGTAATCCGGACGGGCTCTGTCTTCTCGATGCAGGTGGAGATGATTTAGGGGTTACGGTAATCTCTAGTTTAAGAGAGGCCTTAAATGGGCAATCCGTGACGACGCTTCAAGTCATTAATCCTTTCCGACCCTTCAGTTCCACCGTGGAGGGTTGCCTGAAGATTCGCGACGAAATTGAAGCCAGTTCACGCCTCAAGGTCAGCGGGTTGATCGGAAACGCCAACCTCATGCAAGATACCGGTGTAGAGCATGTCTATTCAGGTTATGAATTTACCCAAAAACTTGCAAATAAATCAGGACTTGCACTGATCTGAAACCGGCCAAAGCCTGGCCGCCTAAAAGCCGGGTTTCCTATCCGTCCGCAAAAATACTAGAGCAACTATCAAAGTGTTGAGTGCAAAAATCTATGATGAGATGAGCATACGATGATCAAATTATCTGGATGATGCTGGTTAAGTAACAGGGCTGTGCTATTAAAATCACCAGTTTTCGACGGATTTTGATTCAATCAAGCGATTTAATGGGAAAGGCCACCGCGTCATCCTATGGCTTGACCAGGGGATCCATTCAAATGCTCGAAAACCTTGATTAGGCACGAATCATCAAAGAAAAGAGGAAGATGGATCCCCCGATCAAGTCGTAGGATGACAGGACATGGGGGGCTGAAAATGAGGCTCCCATGGGAATTCATGCCTTATGATGGCTTAAGCCGAAACTTTGAGGAAATTTTTAATAGGACAGCCCTGGGTTAAGCAAGCTTTTTTATTGCATGGGATATTTGCATGGGATATTCACTTGAGCTATCCTCTGGGCCTAGTGAGAATTACAACCATAAGACCCTGGCGCTTTCTTTGCGCTTTTCTTATCGTCGCCCTGGTGTTTCAGTCCGGGGTAGCCGTTTCTCACCTCTTTATTTCCCACTATTCCGGTCATACGGTTTCACCCTATGCGGTTGACTCATGTGCTGATTCCACCCTGGCGGCGGACTCACTTGACCATGGGTATTGCGCTCTTTGCCTTACACGGCTCGGTTCCGATTCTGTTGATTGGAATCCCGGTCGGAATGATCGGGGAACTCTGGCAGGGGACCGGATTTTTCTAGTCTACAAGCCATCCGCCCTTGGATTGGCCCCTCTGTCCAGATCCTCACGAGCACCTCCCAAAGTCTGATTAGATTTTCTCTTTTACCCAGACTTTGAACTTTAAATTAATTGGAGGTTATTGTGTTTCGTTTTACTGTTTTTATTTATTTCATCTTATTAAGTCCAGGTTGGTCCAATCCTCTTCGTGAGGAAATCCAATCCTTGAAAAAAGCACTTAGAGATCAGGCTGAGCTCATCGCCAGGCTCCAGGACAAAATGAGGCAATTGGAGGAGGGTCCTCAAAGCGCTCAGCTACAGCCCGTCAATGCTCTGGACTCCTTCCTTGAAGAACTCGGAGAGGGAAAAGCTTCGCAGGAGCTGAAAGCTGCGCCCACTCCTGTGCAACCGCGCTATATTAAATCGGGAATCAGCGGTCTATTTACCCTGGGCTCATCTTCTGAGCGTGACAGCGCACTTGAGCTTTTGCAGGGAGGGGCTCATAATCCTTCCAAGCGGGGCTTTTCCCTGCGTGGGCTGGAATGGTCGATGTATGGGGCGGTAGATCCTTATTGGGGTGCCGAGGTTCATCTTCTCATCAATCACAACCCCCGCGACGGGGAGACCGCTGTGGAGATCGAGGAAGCCTTTTTACAATCAAGAGCCCTCTCCAGGAGGCTCCAGGCCGAGGTGGGGATTTTCAATACCGAATTTGGCCGCTTCAATGGCCTGCATGCTCACCAGTGGACTTTTGTGGATCAGCCCTTGATTCATAATCGGATCTTCGGTTCCGAATCCATGCGTGGACCGGGTCTGAGGCTAGGTTATCTCCTGCCCTCAAGAAACCATAGTGAGCTGCATTTTGGCGTTCAAAACGCCAGCGGCGGAACCATGGCGAGTTTTCAAAACACCGGGGCTCACGGCCATGGAGGGGAAGAAGAAGGGCACGAGGGAGAAGAACCCAGTCTTCTCGAGCCCTTTGCAGGGGAGGATTTTGTAAGCGCACCCGATGATTTGGTTTATCTCTTGCGCTGGGCCTATGGATGGAGTCCCAACAAGACGGATGCAGCGCGTTTTGGACTCTCCTGGCTAACGGGTCCTGGATTCCTGCCCAATGAGTTCACCCGCATTCTTGGGGTGGATCTTGCATTTAAACGCAGAAAGCTTCTTTCTTCGGGCAATCATCTTGATCTGCTTCTTGAGGCGGAGTATATGAAAAGAAATGCGGATACGGTCGTGGAGAACGTAGCGGGTCAGGTGGAGGACCGCGGGTTCTATTTACAGGGCAGGGCTTTTTGGAATCAAAACTGGGGTGCGGGACTTCGCTTTGAAAGAGCCTGGTCAGCCGGGGATTTCCTTATTGCTAATTCCCTGGCAAATCACTCTAAGCGTACCCGGATATCACCGGAGATCATCTATCGAAATACGGAGTTCTCTCAATTCCGGCTCCAATATAACCGCGATGACTGGGATTATCTGGATAAAAATCAGGCAAATTCCGTCTGGCTAAGTTTCGATTATTTTTTTGGCGATCACCCCGCCCACCGTTTTTAATTCTGAAAGAAAGGATAATATCTCATGAAAAAAATTTTAGTTTTACTTAGCAGCATTTCTTTTTTAATCCCGCTATATGCTCAGTCCACTTCGCCTATTCATGTCTGCGCCACAGTACCCGAGCTAGGTGCTCTGGTGCGTGAGGTGGGTGGGGAAACAGTCCAGGTTACCGTTTTTGCCACAGGCAAGGATAATCCCCACAATCTGGATGCCACGCCGGGGTTTATCAAAGCTGCCAACCGCGCCAAGATGCTGGTATTAGTAGGGCTGGACCTGGAAATAGCCTGGCTTCCCGCCATTTTGCAAAATGCCCGCAATTCGAGGATTCTACCGGGCAAGTCCGGGTATCTGGATGCTTCGCGCTATATCCAACCTCTCGAAGTTCCCACCTCGGAAGTGGATCGTTCCATGGGAGATGTCCATCCCTACGGGAACCCTCATTATTTGCTGGATCCCATCAACGCTCACAAGGTGGCTAAAGCGATTCGCGACCGATTGAAGGAACTCAAACCTGGATCTTCCCGGGTTTTCGAGAAAAATTTCCTTGATTTTGAGAGAAGACTTTTTTCGTTTCTTGTGGGCAACCCTCTAACTAAACGCTATGATGTAACCAAGCTCGCGCGACTCATGCAGCTAGGCAAGCTAGACGAGTTTCTGATCGAGCAAAAGGAGCTGAAATTCCTTGGAGGGTGGTTTTCTAGCTTGTTACCTTTCCAGGGGACCCAACTCATGGAGGATCACAAGTCTTACGGCTATCTGGCTTCACGTTTTGGGTTGGAAATTTGGGATCAACTGGAGTCGAGACCTGGAATTCAACCCGGTTTCAAACACTTGAAAAAATTGATTCGCCAGTCCGCAAAAAAACAGGTTCGACATGTGCTGACCTCACCTTTTTTCCCGCGTAAACTGATCCGGTTTCTAACCTCAAACTCTGAAATTCAACCCATCAAAATGGCCCATCAAATGGGAGCTTTACCCGGGACTGATTCCTATATTGAATGGATTCAATTCAATGTGGATGCACTCACGAAAGGGCTGGAAAATTGAATTCCAAACCCCTTGTTCATTTCAATCAACTCTACTCGGGCTATGCGGGCGTACCTGTTCTTAAGGCAGTGGATTTCAAGATCAACAGAGGAGAGTTTTGGTTTTTCCTCGGACCGAACGGCTCGGGTAAAACAACCTTGCTTAAAACACTCTTTTCAGAACTACCCCCTCTTTCGGGTACCCTCTTAAAGCATCCTTCCCTCGAATCTGGAGATCGCGTGGGCTTTGTTCCCCAGCGTCATGACCTGAATCCGGCGCTGCCTGTCACCGTTGAGGAGTTTGTAGAAATGGGACTGGCGAAGGTTTCCGTTAAGCGACGGACCCGGTTAGCTCCCGTTCATGAGGTGCTTGAGAGATTTGGATTGACAGAAAAATGCAACGTGAGCTTCTGGAGTCTGTCCGGAGGCCAGCGCCAGAGAGCCCTGTTGGCCAGGGCCATGATACGGGACCCTGAAATCCTGGTTCTTGATGACGCCACCACGGGACTTGATGTGGAAAGTAAGGACAGGATGCTGGGGGATTTGCAGGAATTTCATGAGCAAAAGAACGGGACCATCCTCCTGGTGACCCATGATATGGACCTGGCCCTGGTACATGCCACCGATTTGGCGGTTTTTTTGAAGGGAAGGGTCACAGTCGCCAAGCCACGGGCTGAGTTTCGTGAGCAGGCTTTGAATCTTCAAGGCCTTGAGCGTGGCTTTTATGATCAGCTCAGGGTGAGGGAACCGGAGGAGGCAGGTTGATTGCCGAATTTCTTGACTCCTGGGATCTGTTCTATCTCAGTTTTCTGGCAGGCTGGCTCAGTGCATTATGCCTCCCCCTGGCAGGAGTCCTGGTGATTGGGCGCAGACAGGTGTTTCTGGGCGCTTCTCTGGCTCAGTCATCCATCTTCGGAATCGCATTAATTCTTTTTTTAGAAGGAATGGGGATTCTAAAGATTGATCCCCATCTGGCTTCACATTCTGCCTCCATAATTTTTTCCGTTCTTGGCGCTCTTTTGATTTTCTCCCTGGCTCACCGGGGAAGAACCCATAATGAAGTTTCCGCCCTTCTCTTTCTCTTCTGTTCTTCAGGTGCGGTTCTGTTAGTATCTGGCAGCCCCCACGGAACGGAGGAGGTCCACGCCCTCACGGTTTCCACTCTTTTAGGAGCCTCACGTCTTG
>CAZRLV010000032.1:0-17402 GCA_964600955.1 uncultured bacterium | reverse complement strand
CTGAGGGATGCGACCAGCCTTCCGCGACACTCCCGCGAAGCTCTGGATCTTGGTGGGGAGGCCGGCCAGTTTCGTATTGGTATCGCAGATGAGTTCTTTCAGGAGGGAATGGATCCCAAGGTTGAATCGAGAGTTAGAGAATGCCTGAATGCCTACGAAAAAGAGGGTGCAACTCTGGTTAAAATTTCGCTACCGCATCTTTCCTATGCCTTACCCGCCTATTATGTTCTGGCTTCGGCTGAGGCATCTTCCAATCTGGCCCGTTATGACAGTATTCGATTTGGGCCGCAACTTGGGTCAACAACAAGCCTCGAAGATCTATATTGTCAGACGCGTAGTCAGGGGTTTGGAGACGAGGTCAAGCGCCGCATTATGCTGGGGACCTATGTTCTTTCTGAGGGCTATTACGATGCTTTCTATCTCCAGGCTCAGAAAATTCGGACTCTGATCCGCAGAGACTTCGAGGAAGCCTTCAAAGTCTGTGATTTGATTGCCTCACCAACCTGTCCGGGACTCCCATTTAAACTGGGTAGTCGCATAGAGAACCCTTTGGAGATGTATTTGGCTGATCTCTATACCGTGCCTGCCAATATCACCGGATTTCCCGCGATTTCAATTCCCTGTTCTGCTAGCGATGACGAACTTCCCATCGGTTTGCAGCTTATGGCAGGTCCCCTGCAGGAAGTCCGGTTATGTAACGCAGCTTATGGACTCGAAAGAATGCTAAGTCTATGATCTCAGTTTTAGAGAATTTTGAAATGGTCATTGGTCTGGAGGTCCACTGCCAGCTAAAAACGGCAAGTAAGCTGTTTTGTGGATGTTCGACCCAGTATGTGAATCAGCCCCCAAATACCCATGTTTGCCCCGTTTGCTTGGGACATCCAGGCGTTCTCCCAGTGCTCAACAATGAAGTCCTGGCTATGGCCGTGAAAGCTTGTCTGGCTATTGAATGTCAGGTTCCTCGCATGACTAAGTTTGATCGCAAGCATTATTTCTACCCGGATCTTCCCAAGGCTTATCAGATTTCTCAATTTGATCTGCCCATTGGCGAACATGGAAAAGTTCATATTCATCCTGAAAAAGAAAATGAAAAAACGGTTGGGGTGACGCGCATTCATATGGAGGAAGATGCCGGAAAAACCCTTCATTTTGCTTCAGGTTCGAGTCTGGTGGACTACAACCGGGCGGCTGTTCCTCTGGTAGAAATCGTTTCAGAACCGGAGATATCCAGCTCAAGCCAGGCACGAGCCTATCTTGAGAAGCTAAAGCGTACCTTGCAGTATATCGAGGTCGGCGACTGTGATATGGAAAACGGTAGTCTGCGTTGCGATGTCAATATTTCGGTACGCAAAAATGGTGAGAAGACTCTTGGAACCAAGGTCGAGGTCAAAAACTTGAACTCATTTCGATCGGTGGGGCGCTCCATTGAACATGAATTTCAAAGACAGGTTTCAATTTTGACTTCAGGGGGTTCTATTTCTCAGGAAACTCGACTTTGGGATGAGGATAAAGGTAGTACCCGACTCATGCGAACCAAGGAACAGGCGGATGATTATCGCTATTTTCCTGAGCCTGACTTGTTACCCATCACCCTTGAGGATGGCTTTATCCAAAGCATGCGTGAACAGATCCCTGAACTGCCAGATGCCAAGGTAGATCGTTTGGTAAAGCAATATTCAATATCAGATTACAATGCTCGCCTCCTCTCCGACTCAAAATTTTTGGCCCAATACTTCGAAGACAGCTGTAAAACCCATGAGAATTCGGCGGCTCTATCCAACTGGATTTTGACCGAATTGCTGGCCAAGTTAAAAGAAGACTCAATTTCTCTGGGAGAGTGCAAAATGACTCCATCTCAACTGGGAGATCTCGTGGCTTTGATTGATGAGGGCAAGATTTCAGGCAAGATTGCCAAGCAAGTTTTTTATGAATGTTTTTCCAGCGGTGATGACCCCCAGTCCATTGTGGATAAAAAGGGACTGACTCAGATTTCAGATTCGACCGAGCTAGAGGGCCTGGTGGGTGCGGTTCTGTCTGAGAATCCAAAAATTATTGAAGATCTTCGTGAGGGCAAGAAAAAGGCTATGGGGTTTGTTATGGGACAAATCATGAAGGCCACGCGCGGACGGGCTAACCCATCCATATGCCAGGATCTGATTCGCAAAGTTCTCAAAGAAAGTCACGCAATTGATATCGACGTATAATTAGAGGTTACTATGGCAAAAATTCTTTTTCTCTCATCTGAAATGGCTCCATTTTGTAAAACCGGGGGGTTGGCTGATGTAGGCAGCTCGCTTCCCAAGGCTCTGGGACAGATTGGACACGAAGTGAAAGCGGTTGTGCCCTATTATCATTTTATCCCTCAGGCCATGGAATCACCTAATCACCCATTCCATATTCATATTTCAGGGGTTCCTCGTGAAGGCTTTTTTATGAGGAATATTAATGATGGTATTGAGCGCTATTTTGTTCACCATCCTCATTATTATGACCGTGAAGGGATCTACGGGGATCGTCATGGAGAATTCGGCGACAATGATGAACGCTTTGCCTATTTTAGTGAGGCCGCGCTTTTACTTTGCAAGCTGCAAAATTGGGCCCCGGATGTCGTCCATATCAACGACTGGCAGACGGGGATTCTGGCTCCAATTTTGAAGCTTAAATACGGAAATGATCCATTTTTTTCAAAAACCCGTATTATTTTTACAATTCACAACTTAGCCTACCAAGGGTTTTTTCCGGCCAGTTGCTATGAAAAATTTGCTTTGCCGGATGAGGTCATGGCGCATACAGGAATGGAGTTTCATGGTTCGGCTTCCTTTTTGAAAGCCGGTCTCCAATTCAGTGATTTCATAACCACGGTCAGTCCCACCTACGCCAGGGAAATCCAGACCCGCGAGTTTGGTTTTGGTATGGACCCGGTGATTCGCGCTCAGAGTCACCGGGTAATGGGCATATTAAATGGAATCGATCCGGATGAATGGAATCCTGAAACGGATACCCATTTGGGCAAGTTTCAATTTAATGGGGACTCACTCGATAAAAAACACGCTTTTAAGGAAGCTTTGCTCTCTGAATTGCAGATGCCGTATTGGCCGCATGTGCCTTTGCTAGGCATGGTCAGTCGCTTTGTAGCTCAGAAAGGAATTCAGCTTATCCAGGACGTCATGGAGGACGTGCTACACATGGGTACCCAGGCTGTTTTTCTAGGGTCTGGAGACTCTTCCTTTGTAAGCTATCTAAGGGATCTTCAGAGTCGATATCCACAGCAGATTCGTGTATTTTCCACATTTAGCAACCAGCTGTCGCATCAGATTGAAGCCGCTAGCGACTATTTTCTTATGCCGTCACGTTATGAACCCTGTGGGCTTAATCAGATGTACTCGCTGCGATATGGGAGCATTCCGATTGTCTTTAATACCGGAGGGCTAGCTGACACTGTCTTTGATTGTGATCAAAGTGGGGAGTCAGGTAACGGCTATTGCTTTTACGACTATAATCGTGATTCATTTCTTGACGCTATCCGCCGCGCTATAGGCTTATATAAATTTCCTGAAATGAAAGAGCATATTCAGCGACGTGGAATGAGTACGGACTTTTCCTGGAGTCGATCTGCCAAGGACTACGAAAACCTTTATCATTTTCTGATGCAGCAGGCAGGGTGAGTTTGAAAATCTGAGGCGAATCCTATATTTTAAGGGCGCGGCACTAGATCCAGTAAAACATGAAGCAATATCTGACTTTTTTTAAAGAGCTTGGGTCCAACCGAGATAGGGTGGGCTCGGTGGCTCCGTCCACCTCCAGATTGGGCGACTCACTCAGTAAGTTTCTGCAGGAGCGAACCGGGAACAATCCCTGGACCGTATTGGAAGTTGGGCCGGGTACTGGAACGGTAACCCGCAGAATCCTCAAGGCATTGCGGCCCGGAGATCGCCTCACCCTGGTTGAAGTCAATGATGAGTTTTGCAAACTCTTGGATCAAAAGGCACATAGCCATTGGAAGTCCCTGCTCAAAGGGATTGACTTTCGTATTGAGTGTTGCCAGCTTGAGGATCTGGATCCTGTTCAGAAATATGATTACGTGATCTCGGCACTACCCCTAAATAATTTCTCTTATGATGAGGTCAAAACCATTCTGGACCATTATCAAACACTTCTGAAACCCGGTGGAAAATTATCGTATTTTGAATACCTCTATGTGCGCGAAATTCAGAAAAAACTAAGTGGAATCCGCAATAATCGTGAAAAAATTAACACCTACTATCTCTTGGAAAACTTTATTCAAAATTTCCAAGTGGAATCCGATCGCGTATTTCTCAATTTTCCACCGGCGGTGGCACGACATTTCAGTTTTAATCGCAGACCTTCCATTAGTCGGAAGCTGGCCTTCTAGGCCAAGGTTTTGGCTACCATTTCCCTTAAACGTAAAGGATGAATCATGAAAATTGCTCTGATTTCAGCTTCCATGGCAGAAAACTCTCGCAGTCGCTCTTTATTAAGGACCCTGGCAGGTTTTCTTGTCAAAGAGGACATTACAACTCAATGGCTTGATCTAAGAGAGGTCAAAATGGAGTTTTGTGACGGCAGAAAAGAGTCTTACGGTGAGGATATTGAAAAAGCTAAGGAGCTATTAAAGGAATGTGACGCCATTATTTTTGCCTACGGAGTTTATTGCTATTCGATCCCGGCGTCACTTAAGAACTTTATTGATATAGCCTGCCTGGATATGAGCAAGCCCTTTGGACAAGTCATTGCATCGGGGGGGAATAACGCCTTTTTAACCCATGAGCATCTCTCGCAGATACTAAAAAATGAAGTGCATGCACATGCCTATCCTGGAGTTTTATTTGCGGCATATCCTGATTACCCGGGTGGAGAAGTTAAAAATGAAAAGCTTCTCTCGCGAATGGAGGAATACGCCAGTAATTTTGCCAGGTGGGCAAAATGCTTGACGTCACTCTCAAAATGATTCTTGAACACCTGGAATCATGTTTTGATCAGCATCCCACACTTCCCAAGGAGGCCATCCTCAAGCAGGATATACTGAGGGAAGGTCTAGCGTTTTCGAAAGATTCGCTTAAGATCGCCAGTGGTTATAAACCCAAAGACTATTTTATCTTTTCCTTTGATCTGGTTCCCATCAAGGATTTAACCCAGGAGGAAAATCTTAAGGCCCCCGAGGAGATTCGATTGAAGGGTGGGCCCTGGAGTTTACGTCCTACCGTGGTATCTGTGCGTATTAACCCCCATAGCCCATACCGGGTTGAAATTAATGAAGGCAATCTCTGTCTGGGTAGCCACAATCAACAACTAGCTGAGGTCGAGTATCACCCCAAACCAAAATACTATCTTCAGGAACTGCGCAGTGGAAAACCTATGGGTGAAATCGCTCCTGTCATTGAATGGGGTTATTTGATCTATTTGACGGTATTTCGCCTTTGCCAATATTTTACGGCCGGTGAGCAATGCGGTTTTTGTGACCTCAACTCAAATTACAAACAGCAGCGCCAGTCAGGAAGGACCTATACCGGAATTAAGTCCGACTCTGAAATTGTCGAGGCACTTGAGCATATCTTTGAACATGACTCGGTGAGTCAGGCCATTACGGTGACTGGCGGAGCCATCCTTGATTCTCTTCAAGGCGAGTCTGAGGTTGAATTTTATGCGCGCTATGCTCGTGTTTTGCGTGAGGCATTTGGAGATCGCTGGATCATAAAGGCGGTTGTTCAAGCCTTTGATCGTGAAGGTTGCCAGCTTCTCAAGGATTCTGGCTATGAGATTTACCATCCAAATTTTGAGGTCTGGGATCCCGAGTTATTTGAAAAGATTTGTCCGGGAAAAGAGCGGTTTATCGGTCGCGCCTCCTGGATAAAGAAAATTTTGGAGGCAGCTGAGGTTTTTGGGCCGGAAAATGTGATCCCTAATTTTGTGGGTGGGGTGGAGATGAACCAAAACTTTGGATTTGACTCTGTGGACCGGGCCATCGAATCGACTGGAGAAGGGCTTGATTTCTTTATGTCGCGCAAAATATTGCCCAGATTTACCAGCTGGTGCCCGGAACCCATGGCAAGGCTGGGTCCCCAACCTGCCCCGCCTCTTGAATATTACTGTAGGCTTCTGGAAGTTTACAGAGACCTGTACCATGACTATGGCTTAAGCCAACCGCGTGGATATGGCCCTGTTGGACCGGGGAAAGCCGTATTTAGTGTTTCGGCCTTTATGGACATAATTTCGTAGTTTTTCGATTGAGGGCTTGATTCTTCAAAACCTGTGCAGAGCGAGAATATTGCGTACAGTCCGCACCGGTTACCGAGCGTACCGTGTGCAGGGGCATTTTAAGACCTTTAAAACCCCAAAATGCACAAGCATAGGGAAACTGCTGATCCCAGGTAACCCTATGGTGTTTGCATCCCATGCAACTCTTCAGACGTCCCTTAGAAGACATTTTTGAGTTCTCTCTTTCAAAACACAGCTGTTCAAGCCCCATTTTGTCAAAAAACTCAGGATGATGCAAGAGACGGTCAATGCAAAACCAGGTCTGTACCCTTTTTTGACTACCGACAGTTAAGCACTACCCTTTTCTACCGCTTTGTAGGGGCGCTGGTCTAGCTTTTTGTTATCAGCTTTACAAGATCCTGATCGAAGTGATATAGGATTTGTTCATCTGAGGAGGTTAGGCTCAATTTATCTAAGATTGACTTGAAAAGATGCTCTTCTTCATGCTGTTCAGCCACATACCATTGTAAGAACTGAAAGGTTGAGAAATCTTCTTCTGTAAGTGCAAGTTTTACGAGTTTATTGATCGACTTTGTTACTTTCACTTCATGCTCATAGGTGGCCTCAAAAATTTCGTGAATTGATTCCCATGAGCTCTTGGGAGCTGCAATTGTACCTATGATTGGCATTCCACCCGTTTCATGAACATAATTGAAGAGTTTATCCATGTGGCTTTTTTCTTCTACGGAGTGGTCTTTTAGAAAGTCAGCGCATCCGTCATACCCCTTACTAGAACACCATGTACTCATTTGTAGATAAAGGTTGGATGAGTAGAATTCTAGATTGATTTGATCATTTAACTTATCAGTCATAGTTATTGATAACATCGTTTCCTCGCCTGGTAAAAACAGACCCAAAGCAGATATTGTGTTGGATGACACCCGAGATTTTACCCTAGATTTTAATTTTGTAAAGAAAAATATAACACTGGGTCGAAAGTGAAATTCCTGATCTTGCGCACCCCTTTTGCTTAATTTTCGCATTTTCCCCCTGAGTTTGTGGTACTCAGGGAATGGCTTCTACCGACAGGTTTCCCTCCGAATCTACTTGAATCGCCCGGTTACCTGAGGACAAAATCAGAATATTTCCTGCGCTGAGATCCAGGATCTTATAGGCGGCTCCTGTAAGATTTGCCCCTAGTTGAATCCAGTTACCACCCAGTTCCCTGCGCAGCAGCATGAGGCGGGCCTGTCCCCCTGCGTTTGCATAACCACCGACCGCGTAAACCAACCCGTTTGAGAGAGATATCAGATCTCCAACCCAGGCATTGGAAGGATCATTATTGAACACCCCCCCGAAAAGTTGTCCCACGTTGAATGCTTTGCTCCAAATGCTCCCATTTGCCTCCAGAATAAAGGCTCCATCTGTACCTGGAGTTGAACCTGGATTATTTTGATTAGTTCCTGCAGCGACAATCGTATTCTGAGAGCTGAGAGTCAGGGCTGTCACCTCGAGATGATCCTGAGTAAGGTTTGTGAACGTGGTATTCTCGCTAAAACTCCAGGATGTGCCATTAAAAACTCCCTCCACCAGATTGGGTGGGCAACCCGCGATGCCTGCTAACACACGCGTCGGTGAAACCTCTAGCAAAGATTCAACCGGACCCGTAGTGACACAGTCTGGATCTGTAGTGAGCACCCTGTTTTCGTGCCAGGTTCCATCCAAGTGGCGAACAGCAAAAAGTCCCTGTCCCCCTGTGATTATTTGCGAATCCTGCAGCCTTAAAATGCTTTGGAAATTTAGTGTGGGGTTTACACTGACGTGGCTAGTCTCCCAGAGAGGACTTCCGCAAGGGCGGGTTAATACAACACCTTGTCCGCTGGTTCCGCCAGCGGCTATCCCTGTGCAACCATCCGACGTAAGGTCCCAAATTGCCAACCCTTGAATTTGAAAATGACTCAGGTCCTCTCCGGTGAGACCTGCCACATTTGCATTGGCCTGTTTCCAGGAGCTTCCTGTTCCAGGCTCGCGCTCCAGAACCATCACTGTCCCGCCACCACCATCCTCCAGACAACAGCCGCCTGCCACTAGCGTGCCGGTGGCCAGTTCCGCAAGGGACGAGAGAACCATGCCGTTGAAATATGCACTGGCCGAAACAGACTCTGAAGTCCAGGTCCCTCCAGCGCCTCGAACACGAATCAACGGATCGGTACCTGTACTGCGGCCCCCAACAGCCACAAGACTCCCATCTGCATGAACAAGTCCATGCAAAAGATTGATAGAGCCAGGGGCAGAGCTTTCGCCCCCTCCCGAGCCACAGCCCAGGCCCAGTACGGCTATGATTGCAACCGGGGTTAATAAATCACGCATATCCTATTTTTTTTGCTTCCTCTTTTTGGCTTCTTGGAGCATTTTTTGCATTTGTTGCTCGATGGATTCTTGTTCGTTTGCGTGTTGAGATGGATTTGCAATAACTTTGAAATTTCCTACGCGAAAAAACAGGGATTCTATTTTGATCCCTGGGATAAAGTCCATGATCCGATCTCTGAGGGTCGCTTCAAACATACGGGCTTGCTCCACCCAGATTCCAGCATCGGATTCGATTATTAGTCGTGACCCACTCATCCCCACCACTCTTAAATGGTGGTAGAGAAGAGAACCGCAAATTCTTTCCCAGTGATCATTGAGCTTCATTTGCACCCAGATCTCTTTTTTGCGGCTTCGGGGCAGTATTTCTTCCTTGAAATAGCGATCAACTTCCTCAATAGTTAGATCCTCAATTAAACGCGTTTTTGAATTGCGCTTCATCGTTTTTTTGGCCTGGTATTCCGAGTAGGAAAAAGCGGTGTATTTCAGGCCCTTCGAGGACGATTTTTTATCCTTTACTTTGGGGGGCAAGCTATTTTACTCCCGGACTCAGCTCATCCAAACGATGAGGAATAACCTGGTTGAGGACCTTGCGATGAAAGAGATATTCAACCCTCTTACCTGTGGTGTTATAGATCAAGGAGAGATAGTCACTATCAGCTTTTTTCAGTAAGGGGTCTCCCAGAGCCAAACGTACCGTATCCAAGGTCATTCCAAGCCGTGTTTTGCCTGCAACGATAAGTCTCCAGTCACGCTTGGAGACTCCAAAAACCTCGCGTGGATGCCGTAGATAGACGTGATTTTCCAAACCTCGAAAAGGCGGGGCTCGATTCACTCCTGTAAAATTAATATCGAGATATCCGGGAAGTCCCTGCGGATTAAGAAGGTTTACCCTTAATGATGTATGTCTGGATACGGGCCCCAATTTCACGGATACCACTTTGAGTGGGGTAAAGCGCGCCATGGGATAACGGACCGGGTTTTTACGTCCATTAAGAGTCATGAAATACGAGGATTTCAGCCAGACCGTCTTTCCAGTATAGGCTTTTCTGGCCTCGACGAGATCTTTATAAAAAATCAGTTCCGCCATGATGTTCCCGGTGCCTGGCTGACACCAGATTTTCTCTCCCCGAGGGGCTTTAAGCTTTAAAAGCCCGCCCTGCCAGTCCGTGGCTGTCAGCAGGGAACCACTGAATTTGGGATAGGGGAGTCGTAGAAATAACTGCGAATCCATAAAACAGGAATGATAATTATGCGGGTGACGTTGCCCCTCATAGGGAGCCAGGTAAAATCCCAGTCCAGGGTAGGCAGCCCGGCCAAGCTTCAATCCTAGGAACCCTCTGGATTCTTCATTAGGGGTAGGTTGAGCGGAAAAAGGAATCCAAGAGATCAGGAAAACAATGAATAAAATAAGGGATCTTGACATGGCTTTTAGTCTATAATACTCCCTTTGATGTCTAAACAGGACACAGTGTTTATTAATTGAGTCGAATCCAGTAATATCCTTTGCAATAAATTCTTATGTGTGACTCTGAGCCCGTTTTTAACCTGAGCATGCCGATGAGTCCCAGTGTGCCCATTCTGGTGAGCATTCCTCATAGCGGTACCGAAACTACTCCTGAATTTGCCGGCGCGGTGCAGGGGTTGGGCGTGACACTTCCAGATACGGACTGGTATCTCCACCAACTCTATGATTTTTGTATCGAGCTGGGAATCCCAGTCATTCGTGCCCGTTACTCGCGTTATCTCGTCGATTTAAACCGCCCTCTTCCCTGGGAAGATAATTTATATGCCGAACGATCTGAAACGGGTCTTATCCCCCTGAAAACCTTTGATGGTCAAGAGATCTACAAGGCTGGCCGAGAGCCATCTGACACAGAGATTAAGGAGCGCATTGATCGATTCTATAAACCCTATTACTCCAGAATTAAGGAAATTCTGGGAAATTTTCACAGCGAATTTGGCACTGCCCTGCTTTTTGATGCGCATAGTATTCGATCAAAGGTTCCCTCGATCCATGAAGAAGTCTTTACTGACTTCATTCTTAGTAATCGTAAGGGTGTCACCTGTCCCATGTTGCTGATTGCCAAAGGGGCTCAAATTCTTAAGTCGGCGGGTTATTCCGTTTCGATGAACCATCCTTTTCAAGGGGGTAATCTGACGCGATATTTCCATGAAGCCATCTCGGGTGTGCATTGTTTACAGCTTGAAATGAGTCAGAGAATTTACATGGATGAAGAGAGCCGGGAGAAGTGTGAGCCGCAGTGGTCCAAAACCCGCAAGATTATTTCTGACCTTCTGTCCATATTAAAAGCCGAGCTTAACCCTAGAAAATGACCCAGCCAGTCTTTGAGGCCGAGCTGTTATTTGATGGAGAGAACTGGCGTGAAAATGTCCGCTTCCAGGCTGCTGCGGATGGTTCATTTTTAGAATGTCCTCCCCATGTAAACCACGAAGTTCGTTCACTGGGGATTGTCATTCCCGGTTTCATTAATTGTCATTCGCACGCATTTCAAAGGGCTATGGCAGGCCGGGGTGAGCTTCTTGGCGGAGAGCAATTAGAAGACAGTTTTTGGACCTGGAGAAACCAGATGTATAGGCTGGCACATGGGCTCGATGCGCAGAGTCTCAGTTCAATCCTAAGCTTTCTATTTGCCGAAATGCTGGAATCGGGCTATACCAGCCTGGGGGAATTTCATTATCTCCACCATCTAAATGGCGAGAATGGTCTTGACCCCCTGAAAGGAGCCTTGAAAACTTCGCGGCTGATTTTCAATACCTCTAGGAATCTTGGGCTGCGACTCTGCCTATTGCCAGTGCTTTATGAAAATAGCGGATTCGATACTAGGGCTCTTGATGAGCAAAAGCCTTTTCTAACTTCTTCACTTCAGACCTATTACGATCTCATTCATCATTTGCAAAAGGATTGCCCCACGGGTTCGAAGGTGGGTCTGGCTTTCCACTCCTTGCGAGCCGTGAGTGAAGACTCCCTCATTGAATGCCTGGATCACTTCGAGGATCAGGATCTCCCTCGACATATCCATATTGCAGAGCAACCGGCAGAAGTTGAAGAATGTCTGCAGGCTCGGGGACATAGGCCTGTTGATTACCTAATGCAGAGAGTTGACCTCGATGAGACTTGGACCCTGGTTCATGGCACCCATTTGACTCCCGAGGAACGCCAGGGCTTAGCGCAATCAAAAGCAATGGTTTGTCTTTGCCCCATCACCGAAGCAAATCTGGGCGATGGAATTTTTCCCCTGATTGAGTTTTTAAATGAGGGAGGCCGCTTTTGCTTTGGTTCGGACTCCAATATTCTACTCGATCCCTTTGAAGAACTGCGGTGGCTCGAATATTCTCAACGCTATAGATTTCTAAAACGGGCTTGTGTTTCAAGGCTAGATGAGCCTTCACCGGCAACTGTGCTGGCCCGCCAGGCTTACTCTGGCGGCCAGAGATCTTTAAATCTTCCCGTTGGCTTTTTAAAACCGGGCTTTCAGGCCGATTTTATCGTCTTACGCAACAACCACCCGGCTACAATTCGCAGAGAGCGCCAAAAACTTTGGGATGAAATAATTTTCTCAAGTTCAAAGGAAATAATTGACGAGGTTTATGTGGGAGGGGTGCGGCGTGTCAGCCGTGGGCAGCATCAAGATCGAGATCGCTGTTTTGCGGATTACTCTGAGGCCATTTTAAGGCTTAAAGGGGGGTAGGGTTGGTGAGAACCTGGGTTGAAGTATCAAAGAGCAAACTTTGTGCGAACCTCAGTCGCATAGAAGAGCATCTTGGATTGGAATGTCTCGTTTCACCAGTGGTTAAAGCCAATGCCTATGGCCATGGATTAAGCCTCGTGGCAGCCCTGCTGTATGAACGTGGTGTTCGCCATTTTTCAGTGGATTCTCTGGAGGAGGCCCTGTCTCTTTATGACATGGGTATTAAGTGTCCCGTTTTGATCATGGGCTATATAGAACCTTCTGCTTTTAACGAGATGAAGGAGAACTTCGTACTTTGCCTGTATTCAGCAGAGGTGCTAGAAGCTTTAATAAAGCTAAACCGAAAGGTTTGCGTGCAATTAAAGCTTGAGACCGGGCTGAATCGTCAGGGAGTCCAGCCCAAAGATTTGCCCTCAATGCTAGAGCGCATATCCCAGATATCGTCTATTCATTTGGTAGGGGCATATACGCATTACGCCAATGTGGAAGACACGCTAGAGCCCTCTTTTTTTGAGCAACAGTTTCAGAGGTTTCAGGAAGCGCTTGAAATCTGTCCTGACCATCTTCAACATCATTCTTGTGCCTCGGCAGCAGCCTTGCTTCATGACAGAGCTAGACAGAATATGGCGCGAGTCGGAATTTCGCTTTATGGTTAGTATTCGTCATGGCAAACGCTTTTATCACTGCGCGAGCGCGCGGTCAACCTGGGACTAGCGCGTATTCTCTCCTGGAAAACTCGCGTAGCCCAAATCAAAGATGTTTTCGCGGGAGATAAGGTTGGATATGGCTGTACGCATGAAGTCCTTACCCATGGAAAGATCGCCGTTTTACCCGTTGGATATTATGATGGTTATGTTCGTGAGTATGGAGCGAAAACTTCGGTTCTCATTCGAGGACGAAGGGCCCCGGTGGTGGGCAGGGTGGCTATGAACATGTGTACGGTAGATATCTCTCATATCCCTGAAGCTAGTGCGGGTGACCCCGTGACCCTTCTTGGCCAGTCCGGCGCTACTGAGCTTTGGGCTGATGAACTGGCGCAGTATAGCTCGACTATTAACTACGAGGTTCTTACGAGAATCTCCCCTCATTTACCCCGAATTGAGGTGAGTTGAACCCATGTTCGGTTGTCAGATCAGAAAAATAGGGTTCGTTTTTTGGATTATGGCTATCGTATTTTCGCCAACGAAACCCGTATTTTCACGGACTCTTGCTCAGTGGAAACTTTTATATATGAAAGAGCCTGGAAATACTAAAATTTTGCATTATCTGGCCCAGGGACATCTTAAAGAGGGGAATTTCAAAGAAGCCTTAACCTGGTATCTCAAATTAAATAAACTCTTGCCCGAGTCTAAAACAGCTCTTGCAGAAACAGCACGATGCTACTGGGGCTTAGGGTATTCCTTCAAAGCCTATCGACTCTGTCGTGATCAAGAAAACCTTGAGGCCTGTGATCAATTCCTTAGCGAAATTCAGCGTAAGAATCCAAAGGATTCATCCATTTTGGAGTTTCAGTATGAGCTTCAGTCAGGTTCTGGATTTCAGATGGAACTCGCCAAGGAGCTTTTAAAAACAAGCTCTGAGGAACCCCTCTTTCTAGATGCTTTAGGCCAATATTTTTTCGAGATGAATTTGATGGAATTCGCTTTCGATTTTTGGAGTCTGGCACCTACAGTTTTCAAGCAGAAAAAAGTTTTTTTTAACGACCTCAGCCATCAGTATCTAGAGAAGCTCGCCAAGAAAAAGGATCAATCCCTCAGCCAGGAAGACAATCTTTTTGAGGCATACTACGCCCATAAATTTAGTCCACTCAGAGCGGCTCGTTCCAACGGCCCCCTACTTTCAGAGATTCAGGCGGCCTTTGAGCAGCATGTCACTCAACGTGGTCAGGACCGGTTTGAAAACTATTATCGTCTTGGGTATTTGGCCTGCATGGGAGGACTAAAACACCAATGTCAAAGTAGTTTTCTTAAAGCTTCAGAAAGGTCTCCATTTCGGCTCTATAGTTTTCTAATGGAAGCCACGCTAAAGCGCCTATTGAAGGTAGAGAGAGGGGTGGAGATCAAGGTGAAGGGTTACTAGACCTGACAATTGGATAACCCTTGGCCAGCCAAAATTCCATTCCGTTTTCATCAATGCAGGTGAAATTGCCGAGACCAAAGGCCTTCAGAGAGTCCGCAGCCATACAAGCCCGCCCCCCTTTGAGACAAAAAACATAACCGCGCTTATAGGTTTGAAGTTTCTCTATTTGTGATGCCTGGATTTCACTGTGCGGGATATTTAATGCCCCATCAATATGGCCTTGCACAAATTCATCATGACGTCTTACGTCAAGAAGGAGTTCTCCTTCATCTAAAATGGTCTGCAGGTTTTGATAGATTTCTTCCATACTTGACATTTCCATCCTCCAGTGACAGGGGGCATTGTAGATAAAACTCTTTTCCAAAGCAAGTTTGTCTTGCGATGAATTAGTTATTCTTGCTTGGGTGTGACCCATAGGCTACCGTATACTGAACAGTAGTTCATTGATAAGAGCATTAACTGATGAGGTGGGGATATGGACGTAAGTCAGAAGGCACTAGAGGCCTGGCAAATCGCTGTTGACAACCTGGGTCACTCCTATAGCCCATACTCCAGTTTTAGAGTAGGATCTGGCTTGGTGACGAAATCGGGAAGAGTTTTTTTTGGGTGCAATATTGAAAACGCCAGTTATGGGGCTACCATCTGTGCTGAAAGGGTGGCTTTTCTCAAGGCGGTATCCGAGGGGTTCACAGAGTTCACCGATATCACTGTGGTTACCGATACATTGCGGCCCACTCCCCCCTGTGCCCTTTGTCTTCAGGTGATGGCAGAGTTTTGCCAACCCGATTTCAGGATTTATTTGGGAAACCTTGAGCAAATCGTGCGCCAGCACTCTTTTAGCGAACTTTTGTTACATCCTTTCGGCCCTTCCTATCTGCTTGACTGAGTGAGACTGTTTATGGACAGGGCTTTTAGAGGAAAAATAATCAGTCCTGAGTCGGACGAAGAACTGAGCTATCTTGAGGACGGGGTTCTAGTAATCGGACCGTCGGGAAGGATAAAAGAAGTTCTGCCAACTTGGGAGTATTCACCATCTGCGGGACTCAAGGTTCAGGAGCTGGAGGACTCAAATGGCTTGATGACAATTCTACCTCCGTTTTCTGATCTGCATTTTCATTGGGTTCAAGATCATGTTTCGCAGATGAGTAAGGATCGGCTTCTAGACTGGCTCACCACCTATGTTTTTCCTGAGGAAGCGCGCTTCGCAGAATCTGAATTCGCAAATCAAAGAGCCTCTGAATTTTCGCGCAAGCTTTTGGGTTGCGGAACCCTGAGCGGAAGTGTTTATGCATCGGCCCATCCTCAGTCAAGCCATGCGGCAATGAGATTCCTAAAGGGGGATTTTAGAGTTGGCAGTGTAGTGATGACTGAAAACGCACCCGAAGACTTGCACCAAACCCTTGATGATGCCAAGACTATGGTTGAAGATTTGCTCGGTTGCTATGGTTCAAAATTCGTGGTCACGCCAAGATTCGCTCTTAGCTGTAATCCGCAAACCCTCAAAGTATTAGGTGAACTTGCGGCCCATAAGGATTCTTTTATTCAGACTCATCTCTGCGAGACAGAAAATGAGGTGAATCAAACCCTGAAATTCTATGCCAGCTTCCCAGAAACCCGCCACGTGGACAGCTATCTTGAAATCTACGCAAAATTCGGCCTGATTACCCATCGAACCCTGCTGGGCCATTGTATTTATTTGAATGACAGTGAAAAACAAATCTTAAGTAAAACCGGTGCCAAGGTCGCGCATTGCCCCAGTTCAAATGCGCCGATTGAGGACCGGGGTTTGGGATCCGGGTTATTTGACTATAGATCTGCCGATGAGCATGGAATCGAGTGGGCCTTGGGCTCAGATATTGGAGCCGGACCCTATCTAAGCATGCTGGATGTCATGCAAAGTTTTCTAGCCCAAAATCGAAATTACGGAACCGACCCAGGCGTAGCCAGAGCCTTAAATCGCGCCACGTTAAAAGGTGCAGAACTCCTCGAATTTCCTAAACTAGGAAAGTTGGCAACAGGTTATGAGGGTAGCTTCATAGCCTTCCCATCGACCCAAAAAACAGACCCAAAAACCATTCTAGAAGAGTTGCTAGACAGAGACCGAAACCAATTCAACACCCTGGCCCAAAAAACTATCCACAAGGGAGAAGAAGTCTATACAAAAGAAGGCATTTGAAAACCATCTCCCGAATTACCAGGATTTTTCTCAGTATAACAGTTGAGAACGTTACTTCTCTGCTTAGTAATTTTATTCCTCTTCTTCAGAGGCGGCTTCTTCTATTTCTCCTGAGAGGAGGCTTTCTAGTTGGGATTCTTTGATTTTTTTCATGCGGGGTCGGGTTGTTGGAAATCGGGCTTTTATTTTGCGATTGGGGATTTTCGGTTGTCTCATTTCCATGCCGCCTGCTTTGAAGGCCGCTTGTGAGACCGGGTTGAAGAAGGGGTTTTGGGATGGTCTTGTGAAGGGTTGTTGGGGAATACTGAGAAGATATACTCTCTCAAATGTTTTTTGCTTATCGGCTTGAGCTTTGTCGGCTGTTTCACCTTGGGATAATCCTGTTCTTTGCATGAGAGTTCTGAGCTGAGAGAGAGCCCCCATTTCTCCGACATGGGTGCGGATGATCTTGGCCTTTACGACAAAAACCGCGACTTTCCCATTTTGTGGCTGGAGGTAGAATTGATTGGCCTGAGGTGGAAAATCCGGAGTATTCAGACCTGCCGGAGTCACATTTTGAACCAGCTCGATAGCGACTTGATGATGCACCACTGTGCGGATACTCTTGCCCCTGCGCATTCCTTGTGACGGGAATTTTCTTTCAAGCTTTTGGCTTGCGTAACTCAAGGCTTTCATCATGGCGTCCGGTGAGTATTCCCAACTGATACGATCTGTACGTTCGGGTGCCTTGGATGAAATACTGGAGGTTGAAACTTGATCCTCGGTATCTTTTTCAGAGGCATCCTTTTCACTGGAGCTACGGGTCTCTCGAATATCTTCGGTACTGGGTTCAGAAGTCGCAGCGATGGATG
>CAZRLV010000031.1:0-17592 GCA_964600955.1 uncultured bacterium | reverse complement strand
GCGGTTTACATCCTGATCGACCAAAAAAGAGCTAAAATCCGAATTTAGTCCCAGTCCATTGGTAGAGAGATTCATGACCATTCCCAGGCCTTTGATTTTGGCGGTAAGTTCACGAAAATGTGGATAAAGAGTGGGTTCACCTCCACCTACGACACAGACCTCTTCCACTCCCAGGACTGCGGCCTCATCCAGTCGTTTCTCAAGAATGGTCCAGTCCAGGTGGCTGTCAATGCCGAGTCCCTCACGTGCAAAATATTCAGCCTTATCTTCTTTTCTAAGGCCTGAATGCAACCTGCAGTAGATGCAGTCCAGGTCACAGTCCACATTAGGATCTACTAAAAGCCTTTTCGGCCCCGTAAAGGCATGATTGCAAACAGCCCCTAAAGCTCGCAAAGCATCCTTTTCCATCCCCGGTTCAGTCTGTTTTTGGATGCGCGTAAAGATTTCCAGCAAATCACCGCAAAGATAATCAAAGCTGACCTTGGGGTGGGTCCTTGCAAATCCCAGGAGTTTTCGGTGATAGCGCAGCCATCGATCAAGGACATTTTCAGCTGGAGCAGGAGAAAAGTCCTCGACTTCATCCTCAAACCCAAGGGCAGCCAGGATGCGTCCGATCGTGAAAAAATTCTCACGATAAATCCCAATCACAAAGGTAGATGTGTCATCTCCCCACGTAAAAGAAGACTCCAGCTCCTGCTCACGCAGACGCTTTTGATGAATCAGACGACTATGTCCAAGTCTCAGAGGTCGCATAAAAAATCTAAGAAGAATCTAGAAGACATAATTCAGAATGAAGAAAAAACTTAATAATCTGGTATCTATTGATTGACAACACGGCCCAGAAATTTATCCTCTCCTGTCTTGTCCTTTCCTCACACCCCCCCAAAATCCATGCATTCTTTGGGTTTGAAGGAGTTCTCGCCTACGACAATATTTTGCCGTTCCAAATCGTTATGCTCATTTTTTTTGTCTTGATAAACACGGTTTAGCCCCACATCAAGATAAAGGTCCAGGCCAGTGCGTTTAAGGGTTTTTTGACAGCGCACCATGTATTCGTAGTTGCCGCACCATGAGCAATCATCCGCCAAAAGCCAACCGCCTTTATGTCCGTCATAGAGGTGGACATTTTGTTCATCATCGAAATGTTTGGAGACAAAGCGGTATTTTTGGTAGTCGTCAGAGAACCAGTTTTGCTTGAAGCCTCCTTTTTTCAAATCCCCGGCCACACGATCATGACAGCAAAAGGACATGCGCCCGTCCACCCAGGTTCTTGAGAAAAAATATCCCACGAAACAGCCCGAATTATTGAATAGGTTATAGGCCCAGTCACAGGATTTGGCCTGACTGTCCCGATCTTCTAGATCCAGGAGCTGTTGGACCTGGAACTCGAAATTATCGATGAGAGGAATCCCTGCATTCTCGAGCCGTTTTAGAAT
Organism: uncultured bacterium; assembly: GCA_964600955.1. GTDB lineage: Bacteria > Muiribacteriota > UBA6191 > UBA6191 > UBA6191 > CAZRLV01. The sequence goes on along the minus strand of CAZRLV010000031.1, from coordinate 16,156 downwards.
CTCAGGGGTCTTTGAGTATAGAAAACGGATTTGATGGGCAGTGAGCATCATGTGATTGGTTTCTTCATTGCCAAAGTGCATTAACTGAAAGCGCACCTCGTCCACGCCCAGGTCACAAGCTAAATCCACCATATCCAGGACTTCATGCACATTCACGGCTGAGAGGCAGTTCACGTAAACAATCTGAGGGTCTTTCAGGCCAAGTTCTCGCTTTTTTTGGGTTAGATAGCGCATTTGATCAACCACCATGGGAAAAGTTTTCTCAGTCGATCCAGGATGTTGGATCACCCAGGTTGGGCTAGAGGCAGCGTGAATGCTCCAGTACAGGGTGTCGAGTCCGGCCTTGATCAGGTGATCTACCGTATCTGGTTTCAAAAGCATCCCATTGGTGAAAAGAATAATATGCATATTATTGGCTTTAATATAGTCCACCATATCCAGGATTCTCGGATGGACCAAAGGTTCACCGCCTCCGGTGAGCAAAATGTCCTCGCTTGTGTGGATGTCACTCAGATCATCGATCATGGTCTTGAACACATTCCAATCCAGGGATAGTTTGTCCCATCCATTTGCCGCCCAGGGTTTTTCACTAATGAGTTCCGTGTGGTATCCACAGAAAGTACATTTGGTATTGCAAAGAGAGGTTACGTCAATATGGACCGTATGCGGCCCAACAAAGGCATGATCACTGAGAATGCCCAGGAGTCTTAAGAAATACACGCGGTTATTTTCCTTGGCGTGACATTCATCAGAAAAACGAACCTGTCCCTGATCCACAATGCGCAATATCTCCAGCAAAGAGCTATCCTGAAATTCCATGCAAATTTCCGGGCAGGTCTTTTTCAGTTGCTTGAGATAGTCCATGAAAAGCCAGGGAAGGTCGCCTTTTTGTGTTGGGGAGAAGTCTGGAAGTTTTTGATTTGTAATTTCTCCCAGGATTTTTCCCAGACGGAAAAAATTATATTTTGAGATCAACAGGGTGAGTGAGGGACGCATGTCTGAAGGGGGGGATAGACGAGTATCACCCAGGATTTTGCGATGATTTTCAGGGTCTACATCACCCAGATACTCCTGAGACCAACGGGTGGGCCCCCTGACCTTTGAGATTTGATCCAAGGAATCTGCAAAATAATAATGTAAAAACAGCTCGATTTGAGAGGGTAGGGATTCTGGGGCTTCCAAGAACCAGCGCAGGAGTTCTGGATCATAAATCTTGGGATTTCCTGTTTTTAAGAGGTGGTGGTGGATTCCTGAATCCTCTAGAAACGATCGAATTTGAATCCATTTCCACTCGGGTTCATTTTCGTGCAGGAAATAGTGGATTTTTGAGATTCCATCTCGTAGAGCTTTGAATCCTGCTTTAAGCAAGTCATCGCCATCGAGGAAGAACTGCAGATGCTCCAGGTTTGTAAGTCTAGATAGAGAATCAGGAAGTTCGCCAAAGCAATAGAGTCGATCAAAGAGATTCAGTTTTCCTTTTTGATCACTGTTTAAAACTGCTAAAATCTGGTGAGGTAGAAAAACGGCTTCAACCGTCTTGCCCGTTGAATCGCGGGTTCCAGGAAGATCACAGTCGATGAGTGGGACCTCCTGGTCCGAATAAAACAAAAGTTTTTTACCTCGGGTATAGCGTTGAAGGTCTTCCCCGGACTTTTCGAGCTGGATTAAAGAGAATGCCGGCGGACAAAAATGCTGTTTTGAGAATCCGGAGAGAAGAATCAGGGCTTCATCTGTATCTGGCTTTTCTGCTTGAAGGTTTTGGAGGAGAAAGAGAAGCGAGGTATCTGTGTGTAGGACTTTCTCTTTAAGCACAGAGCGAATCTCATGCAGGTAGTCAAGATAACGATGATAAATATTTTCTAAAGGCAGTAAGGAAAAATTCGCGACAGCCTCAGGGATTCCTGATAGGTTTTCTTGGATCAGAGTGCCTAAAACCAGAAAATTATGGCGGTCGATGCAAAGAACTCTATCTGGGTCTTGATGCCGGATTTGCGACCAATGGTTTTCCAAAGGTCCCAGATTTGAAACTGAAGCCTCCTGTTTTCCCGGCTGGGAATGGAAAAGCGGGAGCATTATCCTCTCTTGGCGAGCCAGATACGGTGGCCGTAGGACGCGCCAATAAAATAAGTCAAGAGAGCTAGGGTGAGCGGCAGTCGAATCAGCCAGGTCTGGACAAATGACGAAACCCAACGCATAAACATGAAATGCACCTGGTTTCTATAGCGATTGATCTGCTCTTCAAGGTCCTTGATATAGGTTTCCATCTCATGTATGCGCAACGACGGGGTGGGATCAGAACAGGTTGCGGGTTCCAGATCAGGCTCAGGTCTTGCCTGCAACTCCTGGATCAGATTTTTAAGCTCCGCGCACTGCGCTTTAAGATGCTTTACCTTGTCATCCTGGTTTCTGGGCTGATTTTGCTTGAGGGTATCAATTTCACGATGCAGTCCTTCATTGCTTTGAAGAAGGGTAGAGATCTCTTGTGTAAAAGCTTTGCGCATCCATTTGAGCTGACTTTCACGTTGTTCTACAAGGTCGTCACGCGTTGTTTGCAGCGATCGCTGGTACTCTGCGTCCAGCATGGCGATGACCCCCTGAGTTTTGGGACTCAAGACAGGGTTATTGAGAAAGCCACGTAGCATTTCATGACTTTCAAAGTCCGGGGAGCTTGTTTTCTCGTCGATTAAAACCAGAGATTCATTCAGTTCAGTGATTCCAAACAAGGGCTGATTTGAGCGAATGAAATCCATCTCGAATGGATTATGTCCCAAAACAAAATCGGCCTTTCCGGGGGCTGTGAATCTAATTTTTTGCACCTTGGCAGAACTTGCCGCTTTTGGCTCAGGCAGAAACCCCAGGTGGAGAAGGGTTGGGACAGCAGGATTATGGATTAAATCAAGTATTTCCAGTCCATTAGCTACCAGAAGATCCATATTGCTATCAATAAATAGGGCCGAGGTGTTTTTACGCGAGAGGGCTTTGGCTTCAAAGGGCAGAGTATCCAAAAACTCCCGAGTGAAATGATTGCCGGATTCTATCCAGGCAACCTCCACATTAAAACTCTGACTTAAAAACTCGTGGAGTGCTTGGATGCGCGAACAAAGCTCTATGACCGGGCCATCTTTAAGGTTTAGATTGGTTTTGGGTTCAAAAAGAAAAGGGAGCAGAAAAAGACAATTGCGCTCGGGCTCTGTCTTAAAACTTCCCCAGGGAGCAGGGCTGGTTTGGGCTTCAGGAGTCGTCATGGAATTACCGCCTAATCCGCAAAAATATTACCGGAAAACTCATTGTCCTCATAAGTATGATACTGAGATCCTTCTCCAAGGGCTAGGTCTACACCAAAATCATCGGCATTTGAACTTGCTCGTTTAGCGTAGCGTTCGTCCACTAAACCGGCCTTGACCAGGTCCAGAAGGTGCTGGGAAAAAGTTTGGGTTCCATACTGATTGCGCCCCTCGGCAATGAATTTTGGGATAAGTTCTGTTTTATTGGGGTTAAGAATACAGTCCTTGATGGTTTTGGTGGCCAGCATAATTTCTACGGCCGCAACTCTGGCGTCCATACCCTTGCGTGGTACCAATCTCTGTGAAACAATCGAGTTTAGATTATCTGCCAGGCGGATACGCACGATATCCTGCTCTTCAGGCGGAAACACGGCGATCAAGCGTGCCAGGGTCTTGGTGGCATCTGGAGTATGGGCGGTTGAGAGGACAAGATGTCCGGTTTCAGCAGCTTTGAGGGCTGTATCAATGGTCTCAGCGTCACGCATCTCTCCAATGAGGATGACATCCGGGTCCTGTCGCAGAGCCGCCCGCAATCCATTGTGAAAATTTTGGGTGTCATTGCCAATTTCTCGCTGGGTAATCGAGCATTTATCATCTTTATATAAGAATTCAATAGGATCTTCGAGGGTTATGATATGACGGTTGTGTTTGCCGTTCATCTCCTGGATCAGAGCTGCCAGGGTTGAGGACTTTCCGCTACCAGTGACTCCAGTAATGAGAGTCATGCCCCGTTCATGGTCTGCCAGAGTCTTCAGAATGGGGGGAAGAAGAAGTGAGTCAACCGTGGGGATTCCAAATGCAATGACACGCATTACGATCATAAAGGAACCCCGTTGACGAAAGATGCTCACGCGAAATCGTCCAACCTTTGGGATTCCATAGGAGCAGTCATACTCTTTGAGGGTATTGATGTTCTCACGGACATGCGGGTCTACAATAATTTTTGAGGCGACCGCCTGAACTTGCTGCGGCGTCAGGCGTTCATTGGAGAGCGGTTCTAAAACACCATTGATGCGGGCACGAATAACATCACCCGTTTTAATGTGCAGGTCTGAAGCACCCTTACGTACCGCATTTGTAATGAGATTCATCATGATGGCTCCCCCTTAGGGCAGAAGTTCCCAGAAAGTTTACCCACAGGGATAATTCTAGCATAACTCCAGGCGCAGGAGTCTTAATTTGTAACGCTGGCGATTAGAGACCAGGGTGAGAGAAGGTTTGTGACAGGGTCCCAGATTGTGGGAGTCTCAGAATCCGCAAGTTCCGCTTTAAGAGATTCTTTGAGATTGCTCAGAGGAGTTTTTGTGACTGCTGACAGAGTTGCCTCAACTTGATAAGGCACCTTTCTTTGCAGTTTGCCCAGCATGAGTACCTTCCACTGGCTCGTATCCATCATTAAAAAATGATCAATTTTTTTCTGAGAGGCACCATGGTCCAGGAGGTTCAGGAAGAATTCACCTTCCTTAGTCCTGGAAATTCTCTCGAGGATCTCCAGGGCTTCAGCTTGGCTTTTTTCAGCGGCGGATTCGATATGATTAACTAGCTTTTCATAAACCTGGCGTTCTTTTCCGTGCAGAATTTCCGTGAAGGTGGCCAGGGGGTTTTTTCCGCCTTCCTGGGGGATACCCACTCGTCGATAGATTTTTTTCTCGGTATCAAAAGCATAGCGTTGCTTACGGTTTCTAAGGAAAATATCGGTATTGATATCCTGTGATCGGATTGCCCATCTTGTGCGGTCCAAATCACTAGGGGTCATGATTAGACCGTTGCTTAGCATACGAAACTCGCTGCCTTCGCGGGCTTCCAGGATATCTCCATCAAGAAAAACCTGTTCATTGTCTGTGATGAAAATAACCTTGAACCCGTTATTATCAAGGATTTTTCCTACATCATAGATTTGGTTCGTGGCCATGTCCCAATATCCCTCGTGACCGCGCATATCCACCAGGGGATAGCGGATATTGGCCTGCATATCAAAGGCCTCGCCGTACCTCTCATCGAGCTTCATAAAGATATAACCGTCTTTTTTATACAACTCAACTTTGGAAAAATCTTCGACCAAATACATGCGTACATAGGCTTGGCCCATGGACTCCAGGTGGTACATATCCCAGGAACGATCCAGTGCAAGGTCGAGAGCCTCAGGCTCCGTAATTCTGCCCTGGGTATAGAGGTCCATTTTCTTGATGATCTCAAGCAGGTTTTTTTCATGTAAACCGCGTTTGAATTTCTTGGTGAAATCCGAGCGCTCGAATTTTGTGGCGCTCCAACTGCCAAGCCAGGCCCCAATCCCTGAAAACAGGGAAGCCACCATGACTCCGCCTACAAGTGTGGGTAGACCGGCACCGGCCATGAGAGCCCCGGCAACTACAGAACCTGCGTAAGCACCGGTAAAGGTTGTGATCCCCGTTGTGATATGCGTAATGGGGGACCGTAAATAATCTTCGTAATACATCAAGAGCATAAACTTGCGCTCATTGAGTTCATCCTGCCATTCATCGCCTGTTTTTTGAAACATAAATTCAGGGTACTCGGGACGCTCCAAGGGCATATTGCGATTGGCCCCGTTGATGACCGAGTCAAACATGCCGCGTGTACCCATAAAGGCCGTCTGAACAATTACATTTCCCACAACTCCAAAAGCGATACCGGCGCCGATATGACGCAAAACCCCTCGCAGCGTAAACTGGGTTCCTTCGCCCACGCCTACAAGTCCCATGCGCTTGGCAAAAGTTGCGTCTTTACGGGGGTGCCCTCCCTGATTTGCGGCCTTGAAATGCTTTCTGCCCACGGCATCCGCTTTTTTATCCATGAGCTTTAAGACTTGTGAGCCAAAGCCTTTAGAATCTAGGAGTTTGTCGTAAAACAAATCAAAGCGGTTATTGAAGAAGGCGTAAAAATGACGATTGGCAGCTCCCATCATGTAGATGGCCAGCAGACTGCTACCCACGGTCATATTCTCTTCCATGGGATCCAGGGCCAGGATACTGTCCTTGATGCCGTGGATATCCAGGCCATCATAGAGCCCCATAGTAATCATGCCTCCAATCAGGGCCATGGCCAAAAACCGAACCTCTGTGCGCATGAAAGTTCGGACTTTTGGCCTGGAGTTTTGCTTGAACTCTATAAACTTCTGAGTCACTCCCAGACGTTTTAAAGCGCCTTCGAGGGAACCCAATTGGGATGGAGTCATGGATTTGAGAACCTGATTGGTTCTGGCCACCACTTTTTTACCTGCCGTATTGTTCATCATGGCGTTGAGGAATTGCGTGGCCTGGAAAGCAAGGAATGTTTGAATGATTCCAACTTCACCATCGAGGATTTGTAGGGCTACCTGCTTGGTGGGGCGTAAAATATCGGAGTCTTCGACTCTTAATGTGGGGTTTCCCTCAAAGGTGTCATTGCTGGAAGAATCAATGATGATTTGTTGTTGCTCGGGACTGAGGTCTCGGTTGGTGAGCCAGCCATTTCGCAGAATTCTTCGAAAAAACCCCGAGGCTTGGTCGAGTTCCTGTCTGAATTCCTGGAGTTCTTTGGGGGTCTCTGCCTCGATGGCAAAAAGAAAACTGGGTAGGGTGACCTGGGAAATGAAGAAAAATAGAGTAATCCAGGTTACTTTGTACATGTCTCCCGCCAGACAAAGCCCCAATGGTTCTTTGCGTTGAATACTTCAGGCAACTCTTCTACATATGCGCGAGTTTAGTTTAGATTGACAAAATGTCAACCCTTTCCAGGGGGGTAATTTTGCTAAGTCTGTGATAAATGAAACTTATCGAAGTCCATAAATTATTTTTGGGCTTACCTAAACTCGCCTCAATTGCCAGAATAAAGCCTTAATTTAATCCTCTAATTTATAAAGGAGATCGACAATGTTTGGTTTATTTAAAGTTTTTTGTATGGTTATAACCGTTGTTTCTTTGGGGGCAGATGATCTTGTACTCAGGGCAAAGGAGATCCGATATCCAGTTTCTGTAACGCATGTGGATTCCATTGAGCTCTATGTCAGCTCATCTCTTTCGCCCTACCTGAAATTGCGTGGGCGTCACTGCCTTGTGGTTGAGACTCAGACGGAGTTCTGTGATTTTGTAGAGCATGACTTTGATCTGCCTTCTGAGGTAAAGGTGCGCTCCAGCCTTCCCGCCGCCCCCAAGGCCGGGGCCAGTCTGAGGGTTTTTCTATGGTCCGCGACGCAAATGCACCGTGAGATCGGAAGTCTATCTCCCCATCAACACATTGATGAGCCCGTAGAACTTCAAGAGAATATTTCCCTATTTTACGACCGCTACCATAAGGTCCCCGGACTGGTTTTCTCAGAACTACCCGAAGCCCAGCGCATCCAATTAAGCCGCAAGGAAAAATTCAAGAAATTGTATAAGGTTGAAGAAGAATATTAGGAGAAGAATACAGGAGACAGAAGCCAGAATGAAGAAAAGGCTTGAGGAATAGATTGGAAGAAGGAACTACAGAATAAGAAGAAAAGAGCGGGAAGGCGACAGGAAAAGTGGGATCTATTTTTTCTTTTCCCCATTTCGATGATTCCTCTAGTTCCGATAGTTCTGTAGTTCCTTATTTTCGTTATCCTCTGGCTTGACAGAGAGGATTAGAAGTCTATCCTCTCCTGTCTCCTGTCTCCTGTCTCCTGTCTCCTGTCTCCTGTCTCCTGTCTAAATGATTGCTTCCAGCTCTTCGATGATGCGTAGTTTGCGTTCAATGCGGTTTTCCAGCTCAAGTTTTCGATCCAGCATTCCCGGTCGCATGGCTAGTTTTTTGAGAACCTCCCTAGCTTCCTGGTAGCGACCCAGGCTTTCTTCTACGCGGGCCAGTCCGATAAGAGCCTGTGCTGAGTCTGGGTGGAGTGTACTGGCTTTAACAAAGGAATCGTGGGCAAACTGAAACTCGCGTTTCTGGAGATAGGATTCCCCCAATTCGACATAGGCCTGGGAGTTTTCTTCATCGTCGATAAAACGGGCCTCGGTATTTCCGGTTTTCTCCAAAAGTAATTTTGAGCCACATCCGGCACAGAACTTACTGCCTGATGTGCCGACATCACCGCAGCTATGGCAGTGAACCGGATTTTTACTGACGATGACATTTGCTTTTCTGAAAATCTTTTGACTCTTGGAAAACCCCTGAACGGTCTCACGAAATACAGAATTATGTGGATGCTCGGTTGTATAGACCACATCAACACAATGGTGGTATTCGGCCGCATATTCCTGCCCTAATGCATCAAAGGGTTCCAGTTCAAACTCACGTGCCATATTGAGAAGAGAATCGGCCAGAACCCCCAGGGAGGCTGAGGCTCCATCCGCCTTGGAGAGAGAACGTGCCTCCTGGTAGGAGTCCAAAACCGAATTGAGCAATTCAAGGGTGGGTCCACAAGACTTGGAGTCAACCCGCAGAGCCTTCTCGTTTTGACGCTCAATTTCCTTTTCAAGGATATCGATTTTGTTTCGAAGACATTCGTTGTCTACCAGTATTTTTTCATCAGAACTGGCTGGATCCTGAGTCATGGCAGATTCTCTCAAATCCAAAATAACTTTGTCACGTTCCTCTAGTTTGCGTCTGAGGTCTTCAATTTCTGTACTCAAGCTCAGACTGTCTGAATTTTCTTCACCGTTGTGGATTCTTTCTCGGTGGCGATCGACCTGATTGCGGTAGAACTCCTCTTGCTGTCGTGAGAGTCTGAGTTCACCCTCCAGGGTTTCAATTTCCTGACGGGCCAATTCCAGATCCGCTCCTCCCTGCAGGGTGGAGCTTGCCCCCTGGACGCTAGAGCCGGGGTTTTTGGACTTGAGAAGATTGATTTTATCTTGAAGCTCATTGAGATGATCATTGTATTTGATCTCAACTTCACGTCCACGGCTGCGAAGGCTTGCGAGATCCTGGCTCAGTTTGTCGTTTTCCTTTTCCAATTCTTGGGTTGAGTTAGTAGATTCGGGCAGAGTGCCCTGTTTCATTTGTTGTTCCAGGCTGAGGATAATGCGGTCTTTTTCTTCTAGAATTTCATCTACAGCAGCAGTTCCTTGTTTTTTAAGCTGAAGATGCAAGAGATTGATTGTGGATCTTTGTACCTTGATCTGTTTGAGAATTGTCTCGTAGGATGCGGCCTCCAGATTCTCAAATTCAGGGGTTGAGATTTCACTGCTTAGTTCCATAAATTAGACCTTTCAATAATTTTCTGGCAGCCAGGCCAGGGTTTTGCACAGTAAACCCTCATGATCCAGTCCTAGTTCTTTGTAGAGTTCAGATACTCCGCCATGTGTGACAAATTCATCAGGGATCCCCAATCTCAGGAGCTTGGGGTGCAGGTTGTGGTTGTTGAAGAGTTCAAGCACAGCGCTGCCAAACCCGCCCGCAAGATTTCCCTCTTCAAGGGTGACGATTTTTGAACTCTGGTGGATCTGGTCGAGGATCAGATCCTCATCAAGAGGTTTGATGAAACGGGCGTTGATGACCGTTGCCCGGATTCCAGATTCCAATAGAGCCTCAGCAAGACGCAACGCCTTTTCCACCATGGAGCCAATGGCAATCAAGCATAAATCCTGCCCTTCAATCAATGTCTGGGCTTTTCCAATTTTTAGAGCCGTGTGATTGCCCTCAAGGGAAGATCCGGGTCCGCATCCACGAGGATAGCGCACACTAATGGGGCCGCTGCTATAACTGCGCATAAGTTCCAGCATGGCCATAAACTCGTCTTCATCAGCAGGTGCCATGCAGACTAGATTTGGAAGATTGCGCAAAAAGGCAATATCAAAGACCCCATGATGTGTGGGTCCGTCGGCACCTACGAGACCGGCACGATCCAGGCAAAACCGGACAGGAAGCCTCTGAAGGCAGACATCATGAATGACCTGATCATAACCTCGCTGTAAAAAGGTTGAGTAAATGGCAACAAACGGTTTGAATCCGGACGAGGCCATCCCCGCCGCCATGCTAACGGCATGCTGTTCTGCCATGGCGGCGTCAAATAAGCGCTTTGGAAACTGTTCCTGAAAGGGGATTAAGCCGGTTCCATCTGCCATGGCGGCCGTGACCGCACAGACTTTCTCGTCTTTTTTTGCAAGTTCACAGAGTTGCGTACCAAAGACTTTACTATAGGATGGAGGAGCATCCTTTTTAATATAGGCTTCACTGACGGGATCAAAGGGGCCGCCGCCATGCCAGATGGCCCCTGCACAGCTATTGTCTTCGGCGGCTGAAAAACCCTTGCCTTTGGTGGTGTTCAGGTGGATAATAACCGGTTTGGATACCTGCTTGGCCTCTTCAAAAACAGGGATGAGTTCCTGAAGATTATGTCCGTCAAATGGCCCCATATAACGGATTCCTAATTCTTCAAAAATAATTCCGGGGGTGATTAAGTATTTGAAGCTGTTTTTAACCTTGGACATCAGATCGTAGAGTCGATCCCCGTACTGCGGGATTTCCTTCACGAGATGCTTGAAATACTCTTTGGATGAGCGGAAATGAGGCTCACTACGAACCTTATTGAAATAATGGGAAAAACCGCCCACATTGGGGGCGATAGACATACCGTTGTCATTAAGCAAAATAATCACTTTCGATTGAGTATGCCCGAGATGGTTGAGGGCTTCAAGAGCCATTCCCTCGGTTAATGCTCCATCACCGATCAGCCCGATGATAAAATTGTTGTCACCTCTGAGATCACGAGCAATAGCTCTCCCCATGGCCCATGACAGAGAGGTTCCCCCATGACCCGTAGTAAACAAATCGTAAACGGATTCCTCACGGTGCGAGAAGCCCGAGAGCCCGCGGTAGGTGCGCAAAGTTTTAAAAAGGTGTCTACGGCCTGTGAGGATTTTATGGACATAGGCTTGGTGACCCACATCGAAAATTACTTCGTCGCGCGGGATCTGAAAGACCTTGTGCAGGGCTAAGGTGATTTCTACAATTCCCAGGTTGGGGGCCAGATGTCCCCCGGTGCGAGAGAGGGACGAAATTAAAAACTTTCGAACTTCATCGGCCAGGTTCTCAAGCTCTGAAAGCTCCAGTCCGCGAATGTCCATGGGGGAGTGGATATTGTCAAGTAGCGGCAATCTGCTTGGGGCACCGGATTCAATGGAGATCCGTTTTTCACCTTCTGAGGGAAGAAGAACCGAATCATCCTGTAAAAGAACCTCGCGACTCATTTTTATACTTGGCCCATAGTTTTTAATTCTTTATCGCTTCAATCAACACCACAGCCATGGCCGCGATTCCTTCTTTGCGTCCGGTGAAGCCCATTCCCTCAGTTGTCGTTGCCTTTACTGAAACCTGAGAGACTTCCACCTTCAGGATACGGCAGAGGTTTGATCGAATATCCTGAATATGTGGACCTAGCCGAGGTTCTTCACAGATGAGTGTGGTATCTATATTCGAGAGCCCAAATCCCTTATTCTTGAGAAGGCCTAAGGTATAAAGCAAAATACGACTGCTGTCAATCCCCTCAGTGTCAGGATCACCGGGGGGGAAATGTGACCCAATATCGCTCTCGCCTATGGCTCCTAAAAGAGCGTCAACCATGGCATGAATCAACACATCCGCATCCGAGTGACCCGCCAGACCTTTGCAATGAGGAATATGAATCCCCCCTAACCGTAAATCCCGTCCTTCACAGAATCGATGAGCGTCAAATCCCTGTCCAACTCTCATCTTCCCACCCATTGGCAAGCCTGTTCTCTTGCCCATCGATCCGCTTCCAGGATATCGTCCAGACTCGGCTTGGGCACCCTCTCATGTTTTTCGAGCGTGTCAACGGCAAGGCTTACAATATCCATAAACCCAATGGTTTCTCGCAAGAACTTTGCAACGGCTATTTCATTGGCCGCATTAAGAACGGCAGGTAGAGTTCCGCCAGCTTTTCCCGCTTCAAAGGCTATTTTCAAACAGGGAAAGCGCATCAGGTCAGGTTCTTCAAATGTCAGGGGCGAGACTCTGGCAAGATTGAGTCTTGGGAACTCAGGTAGAGAGAGGCGATCAGGATAAGACAGGGCGTAGCTGATGGGGAGAGTCATATCAGGAACTCCAAGGTGGGCGATGACGCTTTGATCCTGAAATTCAACCAGCGAGTGCACAATGCTCTGTGGGTGAACAATGACCTCAATTTGATGCATTTCCACCTGAAAGAGATGATGGGCCTCTATGACCTCCAGTCCTTTGTTCATCATTGTGGATGAGTCCACTGTAATTTTGGCTCCCATGTCCCAGTTGGGGTGATTCAAAGCTTCTCTGGGCGTGACCGTTTTTAATTGGTTTAGATCCCGTCGTAGCAGGCTTCCCCCTGAGGCTGTAAGTAAAATATTTGTAACTTCTGAGGCTTTGGAGCCCAAAAGACATTGAAAGATGGCGCTATGCTCTGAATCAACAGGAATTAGCCGCGCCCTGGGTTGTTTTTTGAGAACTTCGTTTACAACTTCTCCCCCGGCTACCATGGTTTCCTTATTCGCCAGAGCAACGGTGGCTCCTGCTTCTAGCGCCGTTAAAACAGGCAAAAGTCCAATATTTCCAACCATGGCAGCCAGAACCATCTCTCCGTCTGAATGCGAAAGTCGTGCAAGCAAAGCCTCCATCCCAGAGCTAAGGTTTTTGGAGGGGACCCTGCCTTTGAGACTTTGATACGTAGCTTCGTCCATGAGGTGGACAAACTCAGGTCTAAATTCCTCATAGAGCGCAAGCATCTCAGAGCTGGATTGATTTGCGGTGATTCCCTTGAGCCTAAACCGCTCAGGAAACGCTCGAACCAGATTCAATGCTGAAGTGCCAACGGAGCCCGTTGCTCCTAGAATGATCAAATCTTTTTGCATATCTGTCCCAAAAACGATCCCATTATACGTCAACAGAGACTCCGATCCACAATATTTCTCTTACCTTAAAGCCCATAGCCTTCCAGCCCTCAGCCTACTCTTCCTCTCTTAAATAGTATGAGCTTTTAGGACGGTCTTAAACTGCTGTTTCAGTTTCCTGAATGCATCGTCCTGATCCTCTGGGTTTAGGTAGATGCCGTAGAATGCTGACCCGCTTCCCGTCAGGGATGTGTAGATTGCTCCAGATTTCTCCAATGCCTTACGGATGGCTACGAACTCGGGAAGCTCTTCTTCGAGGGGTTTTTGTAGGTCATTGCAAATCAGGTTGGGCAGGTTTTGCCCCCCGGTGTCATGCAGATCTGTGATAACTGACCTCAGTGGATACGGGGCAGGTGCATGGAATCTATGGTTTTGATCCCAGAGTTGGTAGCCCCGGGGCGTAGACATGCCAAATTTGGGTAAGACTAGACAAAGTTTTAGCGTGGGCAGTTTGTTGATGGGTTCAAGTCTTTCTCCTCGGCCGCTGCCAAAACACGGTTTGTTTTCAAGGAAAAAAGGGAGATCCGATCCGATTTCTTTCAAATAATCAACGCTTTGGAGTGGATTGATATCCAGGCAGTAGCGCTTCTTAAGGTGTTTAAACACTTCCGTAGCGTTAGAGGATCCGCCCCCCAGGCCGGCACCGCATGGGATGGATTTTTTTAAGTGAATATGGCAGGGGGGGATAGTGCCAAGTTCAGTGGCGAGCTGATAGACCTTCCAGACCAGGTTTTTTTCATCGAGTGGGACCTCTGGGGCGGTGCAAGAGATTTTAAAATTTGCGGCTTCGCGGATTTCAATTTGATCCGCGATTGAGATTTTGAAAAACAGGGTCTCAATAGGGTGAAATCCGTCTGCGAGCCTGGGATAGACTCGCAGTCCAAGGTTGATTTTGGCGGGGCTAAGCAGTTGCACCAGTGAAAAATGAAAAGTATTCTTACTGGACTTGGTTTATTTTTACGTGAGAATGTAGTTTCTCACGGCTTTTATCCGGGCTTAACTTGCAGGTGGCCTCGATCTCTCCGATTAAAAGCTGCTCTGTTTTCTCATAGAGGAGCTTGTCTTTAAGTCCGAGTTCCCTGCTGTCTCCTTTTTGAAACAACGCCTTAAATACCTTGGCCACTTCCAGGATGTCTCCTCTGGAAATTCTCTCGGTGTACTCTTTATGAATTCTATGGAAATTGCTGCGGGGATCCGGGACATCCAGTTCATCCGAGGCAAGGTATTCAAGAGCATTGTCAAGGACATCACGTTCAACCGGCGCGCGCACACCAACATCCTTGAGTTTGTTGATGGGAATCATGACCGTGTCTAGTTCATTCGCTGAAAAATCAAAGACGTAGTATTCCGTGGTCTCTCCCAGGACGACCATTGTCTTGATTTCACGAAGAACTCCCTTACCGTGGCTAGGATGAACAACAATGGTTCCTAATTCCAACATAGCTATTCTCCATTTTTAAACCGCCGATTCGGGGTGATGCAGTATACCTTGGGGAATGTGTCCTGTCAAAGAAAAATTGGAGTAGTATGGCGGGGTTTATGCTAACCTATTTGTGAAGGATCTGCTGATCTCAGTCAAAGATGTATATTTCATCAGTCTTTTTTTCAATTACTCCCCTCCTGGTTTTCATTTTTTTCTTTGGGTGTTCTATGGCTGTAGAACTCGAGATTTCATTAGGACATCAATTTTTAGGTGAACGCCAGGCCTTTTACAAAGGGGTGATGAAGTCTCAAAAGTCCATGCTCTTGTCCACGCGGCCAACAGATGTAAAAACATCCCTGGATCTTGAGCTTTTGCAGAAGTTTGAGTCTCTCGGCGGGTATGACTTGGGGGTTAAGGCGACCGGGCTGAAGTTTGTCTGGCTCGATTCACGGCTTATCTCATGGTACGTTCTACTTACAGGGTCCTTCGATTCCAAGCAAATTGAACAATCTTTGAGGTTGCAGAGCTGGTCTCAGGAGGTAGATGGCTTTTCCAAAGGTCGTCTAAGGTTGAGAATCGTCGCGGCCGGGGTTGTGATTTTTTGCGGTTTGGATGGGGCAGTCATGGAACAGGTGATACGCGGATCGCAGGTGGATATTCCCGATTGGGGTTCCATCAGGATTCATCCCTCACTCTTTGAGCAGTTGCGTTTGCGTGAGCCAAGGACTCGGGCTGTTTGGGGGGGGGGGCAGGAGTTTTTTCTCAAATGGCAGGGGTCAAACCTTTCTCTTCGACTGGATTTTATGACAGCGGGTCAGGCGGCCTTGGTGGCAGCGGTCCTGGGTGGATTCAAGTCCTGGTTGGGGGTGAGGCTGGAAGAATTTGGTTCCCCTCAAGTCCGTGACTTCTCCTTGCTGGATTCACTCTACTTTTCACAAAAATCGGCTCTAGCGGCCTTTGTACTCGACAGACTGAGTCATTTAGAAGTTGAGTCCGGCTCGAATTTTCTGGGGGTTAAGATTGCTGAATTAGGAAGTCCGGTTGAGTTTTTAAGTGAGGAGATTCCCAGATTATTAGTGGCATTTCTAGCTCTGGGGGGAGGGGCCTCCATCTCGCAGTTTGGGGATATTGCGAAAATCGCGCCCAAGGTTAAGACCGGGGTTGAGGGGCTATGCCCTGAGACTTTGCGTATGGTTCGCAAGGCTATGGAGTTTTATAGTCTTGATCATGGAGGTTCTTTTCGCTATGAGAGTGTGAAGAGCTATCTTTTTTCAGAAGGGTATCTCCCACCGGATCTGAGTTGCAATGGGGTTCATATTCAAGATTCTCAGGTTTTTGGAACAGGCCCCGAGGGTTTAATTGAACTTCGCCTCCAATAACCTGAAAATTCCTATTGACAGGGGGTTGGGCTGGTGCTAGCATGGCGACTCTATTTTATTCTGGGGCAAGGGGTTCTGCTATGCGTAAACAGGTCATACTAGCTTGTACTGAGACTGGTGATCGGAATTATTCCACGATGAAAAATAAAAGGAATACACCCGAGCGGTTGGAGTTGAAGAAATTTTGTCCCAGGTTGCGTAAAGTCACCCTTCACCGGGAAGTTAAAT
>CAZRLV010000030.1:0-17600 GCA_964600955.1 uncultured bacterium | reverse complement strand
CCTATTTTTTGGCTTAAAAAAGCAAGAATCCCTTATCGCCGCATGTTTGCGGGATTGCTAAGGTGAAAAGCGCCATAAAAAGACAGTTTGAAGCAGCTTAAACTAAGGATCGGGAAGCAGGGCATCCAGAATTCGAGATACATCTCGCTGAAACACCTCTATATAATCTAGACCTTGAAATGAATCTTGGTAATCCAATCCCCATGCTAGACCAGACTCTTCAAGGTTCGGAGCAACCGTTTCACGCATAAGAACCCTCAATTGAGAGACACGTCCAAGATCGGACATTTCTAGAAAGCTCTTAGAATTTATGGCGGCCCATATCTGAACAATTACCGAGAACACTTTAGGCCAACAAATCCACCGCAGATGCTGACCCTGATCTTCGATTAGCAACTGCAACCATGACTCTGTATTAATACGATAAGCTCTGCCTCGCTTTGCCTTAGGAAAAGAAAAGAGGCCGGTCTGACCAAGTTCAAACAAGGCATCCTGAACCGATTTCCAGGAATAATAACTTTGCTTGGCTATATCCTGAATTCTAGCCTGCTGATGCGTCAAAAGATAAAGCATTACCTCACATCGTACATTCACTCCAAACAGAGCGCGAAGCTGTAACCATAGATTTCTCGCATCTTTGGGGCGGAACCCCATCTTTGCTTTAGAGGGCTTAAAGACATTGCGCTTCAAACCATAAGAGGCAAAAATCGCATCGAAGTCCGAGGATACCGGTATGGGCCTGCCATCACTCAGATAAAAAAGGGGGTCCATAGTCTTTGTCTCGGGTCGAAGATCCTTTACCAGTTTTCTCCACTTGGGAGTTTTATTGTGTTGGCACATCATCGAGGCAATAGCTCCTAGAACAGAGTGACAATCCCAAAACTCCTGAACAGAGATAGTCCGTAGACGCTGGATATTTATAAATCGTTCGTTCGATATCAGCCAGTTCAAAACCTCGTCAAATAATCGCTGATCGTAACGTGCAACGGAACAGGTAAAAATTAACAAAGATTCAGGGTCTATCACGGCAGGGGGCAGTTTCTCGCCATAACCAGGCACGCCTAAAGATGACCACTGACCCCATGACAAACTAAGAAGCCTATCATGCAAACTTGTTCTAAATTCTTTGAGCCACAACACCATAACCCAGGCTCCTAAATAGCTTCTTCAATAACATTAAAAACCCTTCAGAAACATCATGGGTGGTCGTCCAGCAAGCAGCCGCGACTAATTCATCTTCTGTAGGATTGAGAGCTAACAAATCATCAATATGATGTCCACCACGATCAACCGAGGCGTAAAGTTTGAAATAAATCTGGTCTAGTCTGCTAATAAAAGAAACGCTAAGACACTCGCCAATTTTATGCTGCACAAGTCGATCTTGAAACCCTGATGGAAGCCCCATACGAAATATATCTGCTGGGCCAGTGTTTAACCAATCCTGAGAAAGTCCCAGGGTGTCTGCAACAAGAGTTGCAGCGCTAATAAGCGTATGTGGAAGAGGTTCTGGGTCTATCAAGTTTTGCCATTGGTCTACGAGCGCGACAACATCTACATCGTGAGTCGTTCTGGAAACAAAATGGCAGGCCATTAAGGCAGAACCGCCGCAAACCACCAATACCACAGGTCTGCCCTCCAAAGTGCGCATATGCTCTTCCAACAAACCTAAGGCCTCAAACAACTTCAATCGACCAAATCCATTCATAAGTAGATTATAACACTATTTAATGTGGGTATAAATGGATAATGAAATTAAAATACTCAAGAGAGTGACCAGCGCCAATTAAAAAACCCCTATTTTTTGGCTTAAAACGGTTAGACATGTCAAAATAACCCAGTATATAATAACTATAATTGCTAATTTAATAGGTTAACTTGACTCAGATATTGTAAAAACGATAGGATATTAAGGTGAGAAGATACGCAACAGATATTCTTATTGAGTGGAAAAACCGACCGAACCTAAAGCCTGTGATTATTCGTGGGGCAAGGCAAGTGGGCAAGTCCTACCTTGTACGGCTATTTGCTCAAGAGCATTTCGACAATATCATCGAAATCAATTTTGAACAGGATTTATGGGCAGAGGACTTATTTGCCAAGAAAAATCCTGCTGATACGCTTGCATTTTTGGAGGCTCAATTTAAACAACGGATCATAGCCGGGAAAACCCTAGTTTTTCTGGATGAAATACAAGCTGGACCTCAAACGCTGGCATCGTTGAGATATTTTTATGAGAAAATGCCAGAGTTGCATATCATCGCGGCTGGCTCGCTACTTGATTTTGCTTTACAAGACCACAAATTTTCCATGCCAGTTGGACGAATCGAATATCTTCACCTTGGCCCTATGAGTTTTGAAGAGTTTCTGCTAGCCACTGACAACGAGATCAAACTTGAGCGGTTGAAAAACTTTTCGCTGACTGAGAACTTTAGTGACGCCTTACACAAGTCCCTTATGGAGGATTTTCGCAAATACTGCATCGTGGGGGGAATGCCAGCAGCGATTCAAACATATCTCGATACGAATTCTTATTTGGAAGTACAGCGAATACTTGAAGGAATTTTAGCAACTTATCAGGATGATTTTAGCAAATACGCGGGTCGAACAAACCACAGATTATTACGTAGAGTATTCGCCCGCCTTCCTCTAATGGTTGGAAATAAGATCAAATATTCCAATATAGACTTAGACGAACGAAGTCAGAGCGTTTCCAGCGTGATGGCATTATTGGAGTTAGCCAAATTGATAACTCGTGTCGTTCATACCCATGCCAATGGCGTGCCTTTGGGCGGTGAAATCAACAATAGGGCTTTCAAAATTCTGTTTCTAGATGTTGGGCTTATGTGCCGTGCATGCCGACTAGACATGGCAGAAATTCTGGATGCAAGCGATCTACTCACAGTGAACTCTGGTGCGATTAGTGAACAATTTGTGGGTCAACATTTGCTATACAATGAACCTGTATATCAGCAACCGGAACTGTATTGCTGGATGCGTCAAAAAGTTGGGACAAGTAGCGAAGTAGACTATATCATTCAGCACGGGACAAAAATTATTCCTGTTGAGGTAAAAGCTGGCACGACAGGACGATTGAAATCACTACATATGTTTGTGCTGGAAAAACATAGGGATTTTGCCTTGCGATTTAATGCCGATGTTCCATCGCTAGTGCGTGCCAGGACAGCAGTAGCGACCCGTGACATAAAAGAGTTTAACCTATTGTCTTTGCCACTCTACATGGTTGGACAAACCAATCGACTGGTCAAAGAGGCAACCCAAATAGCAACTGGAACTAGCATAAATTTGTAATCCTCAACCTCATTACACATTCCAGTAACCATCCCCTGTGGCTTTAATCAAGAACTGCCAGGTTTTTTTTGTCTTTAGGTTATTTTGCCCTGCCAAGGGGGATGAAACAAAGGGCACGATTCTATGCCATTGGGATCGGAACGTAACAGTGATGATGAAGTAGAAGCTCTCTATCGTAACCTTCATATCCGCAAGTTTAAAACCCGTGATGAACAAGAAGTTGCCGGGTATCTTCTAATGCTAGAGCGTATCGGCGAAGGTCGTAGCACTCGATATCGCGTGGCGAGATAAATTAGACAAACGGTTTTGGCCTCAAGATTTGCCGCAGTTAATACGGTCAAAATCACGAACATAGTTTTGAATAACTAATAGTTTAAAGCATTGACTAGATCGAAGCACTTTCACCTGCTTAAACCAATGTAAAGAGAGGTCCGGTCTAGGCATCATGGCAATAAATGGATTAGCCTGAAATATTCCTTTATCCGTAAAGACTTTGAATTTTGCCCATTCATCTGAGACATCAACTACTTCTAATATAGTCACTTCAACCGTGTGAAGTCGATTTTCATATACATGGTTCAAAAACACATATAGTGAAATTATGGCGCCCATTAACTTCATCATAAATAAGATATTTGGCATTCTGATCATCTTCCAAGAAGCCTCCTATTAAACCCAAACTAGTAATCCTATTCCACCATGTAATAGCCTTCTTTTTCCACCAGGCCGGGTCTTCCGAAAATAATGCTTTTTTTGTGGATGGATTCGGTCATGATGTAGACTCGCAATGAATCCATATCCTCATCAACCACCCGCTCCAACGAATGCAGAAGCTTTCTGAACTTGGCCCGTTTCAAATACCCTTCAAATACGGATTCCTGAACCCGCACCAGGTAGTTCACCAGAAATTTTGAAAACTTCCTGCGGCGTTTGTTCGAGGGGGTGTCATAACAAATAATATAAAATGCCATCCTAGCGCACCACAAACCCGGGGTATTTCTCCAGTTCACCCTCCAAAAACCTGCGATACAAACCCACCTGACGTTGGATCACCAGTTTCCAGGGGAGATCCTTTTTGAGCGGAGGGTAATGAATCGGCTGTTCCAACCGTGCTTCTATTTCTTTGATAAGTAGCGCTATCGCTTTTTGTTCCATACGGATACCCGCCTCATGCACCTTGAAGTCCTTGACGGTCACCTGCACGCGGTTCACCAGGGTCAGAACGGCCCGATCAATAATTACTGACCTGAACTCTTCCATAAGATCCAGAGGTAAAGACAATCTACGGTCCATGGGAACATGAAGATGACCCATATACGGGTCTAGGCCATAGAGGGTGACAAACCTGCAAACCCGCTGATATAAAATCACGTATCCGAAGCTCAGCATGGCGTTTACCGGATCCTTTGGCGGCCGCTTATTGCGCCCGACAAATCCCATATCCTGCCTCAATAAATGGCGCATTCCCTCGTAGTAAATCCTGGCCGCGATGCCTTCAACCCCTCTTAGTTCTTCTAGATCTTCAGCCGCCGGTATGCGTTTGGTAATATTTTTTAACTCCCAAACAAGTTCTCCCAGTTCTTTATTGCCTCTGCGTTGGATCTTCATCAATACCGTGCGTGAATTCCTGATTTTGGCTTCAACCACGGATTTTGAGAACTCATAACCCTTTGCGGGCTCCAAGGCGTATTGCTTTTTTCTCAGGCAAACCAATTTGGGATTCATGGGAAAAACCTGTGCCTTTAATTCACCTCTCTGGGACATGCAAACCACATCAATCCCCTGACGATAGGCCAGCACCATAGCATCATGAGTCATCTCAACTTTGCCGATCAAAACGATCTGGCCAATGGAATGAACAGGCACCTCTTGCATGACATCACCCTGATACTTGACGATAAAGCGCAACGCCTCCTTGAATATATGCGCTCCATTACGAGCGATATAGAGCGTTTTCATGCGGGCTAAAACTCCTGATCAATCTCAGGCTCTTTCTCTATGTCCACTGAAAACTCATCATCTTGAGAAAGTGAATAACGTCCCATGGCGGTCTCAATCGTACCTCCTTCATTTTTTTCAAACTCCGCGCTAATTAAGGTACGAATATCTGCTAATCTCTCCCGTAAGTGAGCCATCTTTTTCGTAAGCTGGGCGTGCTCATAGACCCAGCGATCTATTCCAGTTCCATGAGCGGCCAATAGGACTCCCTGCAAATTACTTCCTGCTAGTTTCCCACTGGTATGGGGGGTCTTACCCACATGAATCAGCGGTGATGGATAACAACCTTCATCAAGGGGAAACTGACAATTACAATCAGAATGCTCGCAAATCTCCCCGATGCGCTGGCGAATTTTTGGACAGCTGATGAGATGCGGCGGAACCGCCTTTATTTTGCGATTGACCTCATCTGGATCATAGGTCATGGTCTTGGATAAAATTCGATGAATCTCCAACACTCCAGATTCTCCAAGGGGGGCTAGCACATAGATCAAAACATGCTGTTCCTGCGAACTGGCGATGGAGTGCAAAAGTATTTTTTTTCGCAAGGTACGCAGACTGTCGCAACCTGTAAATAATCGAATAAGCGTATGATCGTCTTCAGGTTCCTTGAAGCGAATTTCCTCTGGAAGGGTTGGCGGGGGAGCTTGAACCTTTGTGTATGCAGGCTCAGAAGTTTGGTAGTCTCCAAGGCCACAAAATTCAATAAATTCAGAACGCATCAGGGGTTTAATCTTTGAGAGAACTTCAACCGGGTCATTCAATCTTTGGCCGCTATCGGCAAGAAAATATGAAAAACGGCCCGACGCCAGATGGCTGCCAAGCGGCAGTTTAATCAAATTGCCAAGTCCTCCATCCTTCACCTTGTCTTGCTTGGGAAAAATTTCATATTGATACCGTGAGCTAAGTCTGATTCCGGGCTGGATACGTGTTTTCAAAAACTGGCGCACCATATTCGCGGGAACCGGCTCATGAAAAAACATCCAAATATGAAAACCCTTGTAACCGCTAAACTCAAGCAGAGGGTCAAAGCCCGCCTCACGAAGGTTTTGCATCACATCGAGCACTTCTGGTAAAAGCTCCTTTACCAGAGTGCTTATCTCTTCTACCCCTGCCGTTAACACGGCCTTGCGTATATCAAAATCGATGGCAGAAAAAGACACTCGCTGATCTCTTTGCAGACAATAAACGCCAAGGCTCATCTCCCCATTGAGATGACGTTCAATCAAAGATGGGTTCAGGGATTGATGCTCGGGTCGATACCCGGCTTTATTACCATCATGAAACTGCAAAGCATAAACGCATTCACGACCCCTGAATCTGTCCATGAACAGGTTGAGAAATTCAACCGGGTACTCCCTGGCGGCATAAACCTCAGGCCTGGAGGATTCCAGACCAAGATAGTGGGCTATCTCAGATCTTCTAGGGTGTTGGAGTCTGAGCAGGATTTCGTAAAACAACTCCAAGGTCTCTGTGCCATAGGCAGAGATTACACCTATGGAAGCAATATGTGCTGAAAAACGATGTTCTTCCTCGAAGCAAAGCAACAGGTCGAGCCATTGAGAGAGTTCCTCCTCGTTCTCAAGCCAGTCAACCTGGGTAAACCACTGATCCAGTCCATCGAGATCACGGCTCTCTAAAAGGCGACCTGCATTTTGCTGCAAGTTTTGACTCTCACACATCGCGCGTCTCTGCTTTCATCAGTATTTCAAGTTCGCGCATCTTTTCTTCAATAAGTTTTTGGTGCTGTTTCAGCGAGTTGTAATCCTCGCGCACACGGCTTTTGCTGACCTCCCTCTGCGGTGCTTGTTTTTTGAAGGGGGCTGGCTTTCTGCTTTGCTTTCCTGAAGGCTTGGGTTCGAGTCCTGCGTGGAGCAAAGGAGTTGGGTATACACCCTCCCGGGTCTTGAACTCACAATTGCAATTGGAATGTTCGCAAATCTCAGGAATTCTCTGACGCACCCTGGGACAGCTCATATAATGCGGTGCCACACCCCTGATTTTTTCACTCACATGGCGTTGGCTATATCCCATGGTGTGGGAAAGGATGTTGTGGATTTCATCCTTACCACTCTGACCTAACGGAGTCAGCAAATAGGTGAGCACATGCGCCTCTTGAGAGCTGGCCACATGGTGACTTAGAATCTTGCGCCTCAGTGTATTCAAAGCATCACAACCCCCAAACAAATTCTCAAGAGCCTGAGGACTTACTGGTGATTGATCTCGTCGTGATGCCCTATGGGAGGACTCCCTTCTCGGACCGTGGGAAACGTGCCGCGGCCGATCCACCCGATCGGAGCAACTTTTGAAAAATCGATTTCTGTAAATGGGTTTGATGGCCTGAAGCAATGCCCCTGCATCCACGCTTATCTCACCACTTCCATCCAGAAAATTAGAAAACTTTCCACTGCGGGGGTGCCTACCCAGAGGTAGTTGTACAAGATGTCCCAAATCCCCCTCTCTGAGCTGATTTTGCTTGGGAAGAAACTCAAACCTGAACTCGGACGATAGCCTTAGCCCAGGCTGAATTGTGGTTCTGAAATACTCGCGCACCATGCGTGAGGCTACAGGTTCATGAAAAAATAACCAGAGTCGATATCCACTGCATCCGTTGTACTCAATGACAGGCTGAGTACCAAGGGGGGTAAAGGCAGAAATATTACCAAGAACCTCAGTCTTTAATTGGGTATTCAGGCTTTCTAAATTCTCCATGGCAGAACTCTGAACAGCCTTGCGAATATCAAAATCCACGGCGCAGAAACCAACCTTGCTATCAGCCCGTAAGACATAAATCCCCAGATTGACCTCACCCTTTAGGTGTCGAGATAGCAGGCTTGAATCCAGTGAAGTCTGTACGGGAAGATAGGTGCTTCTATCGCCCTCTTGAACATGCTGGGCATAAACCCCGTCCCTTCCCCGAAACAGATCTAAAAATCGATTGATACTTGTCGCGTTTATTTCATTCATGACCCGACCCTCCTTCAAAGCTTCTTCCCCTACTTCTTATCTTTCCTCGACCAACTCTCCCAGTCCTTTACAGGCTGGCGCAACGCGGGTGCAAGTTCGTCAAAATGATCCCGGTAGAACTTCAAAGCCTCTACGATTTTTTCCTGATCTTCAAAGCTGCCACCGGCTCTCTCATGGATAATAAAATCTAAAAACGCCTGAAACCTGAACTGCTTTCTACCTCGGTAAAGGGACGCATATAACAGTTCCGGCAGGTCACTTTGCAAAAAATCCAAAAGAGGCTCTGATTTTTGATCCATATCTATGGTTTACTGGATCAGGAACAAAAAAAGAAATGGTGACCGGAGTAACTTATGAGCATCCCCAAGCAGATTTACCTGGCCTTTGTTGGAAGGCGTGATCCATACCGGGAACAAGACAGTCCCATCCCCGGTCCCAATTTGAACTTCTTACTGGATGAAAACTGCCCGCTCTGTGCTCAAATTCACTTCCTGGTGCATAAGGATGTCCAAGAAAATTTCAAGCATCTTGCCAGGGAACTTAAAGAGAGGCGCTTCCCTGAACCCAGTTATACGCTTTATGACGGGCACCCCGTTGACCTATCCGAGCTGATGCGTTTTACGCAAAAGCAAATTTCTGCTTTAGCAGAAACTTACGGGGAAAATACCCTGATCCATTGTAATGTGAGTCCCGGCACACCACAGATGCAGTTTGCATTACTCTTGATGGCGGGAAAGTTTGAAAACCTATCTTATTATCAAATTATGGACGGAACCTATCATGCAAAACGGGGTCGTATTGAAAAAATTGAGTTTCCCACCGAACTGGTGCAATCGGGTCCGCCAATCGCCCATTCTTTTACGGAACCCGGAAAAAACCTCTACGGGAAAATCCGACTTCTTCTCAATGAGCTGATTGAAGCGCAGTCTAGAATTCTCATTATTACCGGAGAGACCGGCACAGGGAAAACAAGCCTGCTGCATGAATACGCCAAATCAAAAAGCCTGGTGCTAAGAGAAGTATCCCCGGCTGATCTAGGGTCACAAAACCGTATCCGTAAGGCATTAAAGGAGTGCGGCAGAAACCGAGGATTCCCGCTCGTCGAGTGGACAAGAACCTGTAGACCAGAGCATTTCCCTATGATTTTAGATTGCTTTGATCAATCTAATTTCGGGGGCGCTATTGAGATGCATACCGAAAAACTCCCCATGGATCCGGGAATACCGTTTAAAACTCTAGACATACCTCCCCTGCGCGATCGCCGCGAAGACCTTCTGCAAGCCACCATACGAATTCTGGAAAAATATGCACAGATCTTTGACATTAACAAAGAGGTGCCGCCCCAAATTACGCGGGAGTTGTTAGCCAGAAGGCTCAGTAAAAACCACTAT
This sequence comes from uncultured bacterium, assembly GCA_964600955.1. Lineage (GTDB taxonomy): Bacteria > Muiribacteriota > UBA6191 > UBA6191 > UBA6191 > CAZRLV01. The sequence goes on along the minus strand of CAZRLV010000030.1, from coordinate 7,935 downwards.
GAACTAGATGCTTTGCTCTTTTTCTATTTCCAAACGGGCACACTACCCCCTGAAGCTGAGATAGACTCAAGACTACCTTCAGCTTCCAACACAGATTTTTCCTTACAGGATTTTCTGAAAGAAGTTGAAATCAGCATATTAAAAGACGCTCTGGGAAAATACCCTAACAAGGCTAAAGCCGCCCGGGCTCTGGGCATGTCTGCCAATAGCTTCAGAAAAAAAATCTGTGAGGGATATCAGCTTGTGGAGCGCCGCCATAGGCCCAAAGAATGAACGCGTTTATCAAGCTTTTTCCACTTCACTACAGCCGGGACCCGTGAGTGCGCTTTTCCCACCGGAGATGGGCGCAATGCTGATTTGCGTACTAATACGTTCCTTCAGGGCAGGGACATGCGAAATAACCCCTATTAATTTACCATCCTGCTGGAGACTGGACAGGGTTTCCAGAGCCAATTCCAATGCGTCTTCATCTAAAGTACCAAAACCCTCATCCAAAAATAGTGAATCCACCCTGACTTTACGACTGGCCATTTTGGAAAGCCCAAGGGCTAGAGTAAGACTGACAATGAAACTTTCGCCTCCTGAGAGGTTTTTTGATGACCTGATTTCTCCAGCCTGGTAGTTGTCGATGACATTGAGTTCCAGAGGCTCTTCTTTGTGGTGTACCAAAAGATACCGATCCGTCATTTTCTCAAGTTGACGATTAGCGTGGGATATCATGAGTTCAAAGGTCAACCCCTGGGCGAAATTGCGGTACTTCTTTCCATCAGAAGACCCAATCAGTCCGTGAAGTTTTCCCCAACGACTGCATTCCTTCTTCTGGGCTTCCAGGGCGGCATGTCTTTCTTTTACGCTTGCTTTTGCATCATTGTTTTCTTTGAGTTTGTGATTTAAAGAGGCAATCAAATCCCCATATTGGAGCAGATCTGCTTCAATCGCCTTTAATTCCGGCTCAAGCTCCTCAGGCTTTCTGTCTGTTATTTTCTTTCCAATTTCATTGGCTAAGCGCACTCTACGATCGTTTTGTCTTGCATTGAGATCCGCCTGTTTTTCATCCAGTCCCTTTGCTGTTTCACTGAGAACACCCCGCGCCTTCATTGACAAACGTGCTTCACAAAATTGTTTTTCATCAGAAAATTGGGAAGCCTTAAGGGCTGTTATAAAACCTGCCTCTAACGACCTTAACTCAGCGCTCCTAGTTTCAATTTCCTCATTCAAGGCGGCTAGATTTGTTTTAGCCGTTTTAAATTTCTGTCTAGCTATATCTTGCTGACTTCTCGCCTGTTTTTCTGCTAACTCTGCAACATTAAGGGCCTCACCCATGGAGCGCTCTTCATCATCAGGATTTTTATCGCCGTAGAATTCCTGGCGCTGTAAATTGGATTCGGCAAGTTCCTTTTTTGCCAGATTCAAAGTCTTTTGGATTTCATCCAATGCATTTTCTTGAGTCTCAATGACCGCAGTGAGTCGTTTTAACTCACTTTCAAGATCAGTAACCCCTTTTGTAATTTTCTCCTTTTTACTTGTCTGATCCTGCCATTTTTTAAGTCGACTCTGTAGTTTCTCAAGCAAAGAGGAAAAATCAGAATCTGGAATTTCCGTAATCCCTAACGGCTGAATTTTGGCAGAAAGTTTGTGCTTATGCCCTTCAAGCTCAGACCTGGAAGTTTTCAAAGCCTCATCAAGTTTGGCAAGATTGGAATCAGCCACCTTCTTACTATTGCCTGATATTTTTGCGTCATTTTCACTATTTGTAAGATTGAGCCTGGCTTGATTGACGGTTGCCTCAAGTTTTTTGAGCTCGGCTTCGTGATTTTCAATTTTTTGTATCTGTTCAGAGAGTTCTTTAATTTTCTTTTGCGTTTCACTTAGCACAGGAATATTCCCCATGGCATAAGGATGTTCATTGGCACCGCAAAGCGGACATGGACTGCCGTCCTCCAGGTTAGATCGATAATCCTTTAGCTCCATAATTTCTTTGCGAAATTCCGATTCACGCTGGAGATTATCCTTTTCGGTCCGAAATTCACGCAACAAGCGATCCCCTAGTAACTCACGGTTTACTCTCTCGCCCTGCTTGAGTTTTTCAACGGCAGTCTCCAAATCTTGTTTGCGGGTCGCAGACAACTCCGTGCACTCCTTGAGCTTCTCTACAGCCTTTTGCAAATCTGTTTTGCCACTCTCTCTGTCAGATAGCTTTTGTGCGATCTCTTTTTCTTTGGTGAGCAAATTCTGAAACTGTTCTTCAACACCTGCGAGGCCGCTTACCAACCAATGATCGCGGGCGTTATCACTGAGGTATCTCTCTGAGCCCGCTAAATCACCAAGTGCTTTGTTAAGCCGTTGATCTGCCTTACGCTTGGACTTCCTTTTCGCATCAATTTCTTTTGCTTCTTTTTTCAACCTTTTGTCTAGCTCGCAAACTCTCCTATTTTGATCTTCAATCTTCTGGTCAAGAGAGCGAACCTGTCGAATGAGTACAGTCTCGCTTTTTAAATTTTCTTTGATCTTAAACACCTGCTGTTCAGCTAAACCTAAACCCTTGGCTTTCTCCTTGGCAGAATTTTCAAGGATCGGGAGTTCTTGTGTTTGACTCTTTAGAGCCTCTTGGGCCGAATTTTGCTGCTTTCGTGCCGCTTCAACCCTGGCATAGACCCCATCGAGATCAGCCGCTTTTTGAGCCAATTCAAGACGATTGCGGTCTGGCTTAAAGGACTCAAGCTTCAATTCCAGTTTCTGAGACTCTTCGGACAAAGACTTAAGCTCAATTTCCAAACCCTCAACAAGTTTTAACCATGTAATCGCATCTCGCACCTGAGCCTGTTTTTTGGAAAACTCAGATTTCTGCTGTTGCTTAGCTTCCAGATCCTGCTGAATTTCTTTTTCCTGCTCCGAATCAAGAATAGCGATGCCTGAGATTTCATGCTCTAGCAATTTCAGCTTCTCCTTCTCTGCACGTTCACGCTCATGCACTCCAACTGATATCTCCGAATAAACTTCAGTGCCTGTAATCTGCTCAAGTATTTCCGACTTTTGCTCTATTCCTGCCCTCAAAAAGCTGTCAAAACTCCCCTGAGCCAGAAGACTCGACTGAGTAAATCGATTAAAGTCCATGCCAGTTTTCTCTTCAATAACCGGTGCAGTACGACTCAACATCGACTCGATCACGTCACCGCTTGTTCCGGCCTCAGCAATTTCATGATGCGGAGCCTGCAATGCCCCATGCGCCTTCTTACGTGCACGATGTTGACTCCAGAAACATCGAAAGCGCCCCTTCTGGGATTGAAAAACCACTTCTGCATGACATTCACCGGTGTGACGTGACATAATCTCATTAGATTTTTTTCCAATCTTACCCAGCCGAGGCGTACCCCCATAGAGCGCTAAGCAGATGGCGTCAAGAATAGTGGACTTGCCAGACCCGGTTGGACCCGTGAGGGCAAAAATCCCGTTGGATACGTATTCGGGATTCGTAAAATCAAGTTTCCACTCACCATAGAGTGAATTAAGGTTTTTAAATCGTAGCTCTAGAATTTTCATTGATAGCCTCGCGTTGATTACAGTTCATTCACATCTTCTTCATGGAGAGATTGGATGATCTCACGATAGGACCGCAGCAAATCTCCACGTGATTCGGGCAAAATATCCTTAGCATCCAGTAAGCGTTGAAACACATCATTCTCGTCGAGATCATCCAGAGTTTCACTCTCCACCATCGTGCTGAAAACTCGATCCATGACCCGTTGATTTTTTATCCTTAGAATTTCCATAGATGTCCCATCCAGGGCTTCCTCAAGGCTTTCTTGAAGGTTGTCATAGACTTCTGAGCCAGTGACTTCAATCTCCAGCCATGCGTTGCTATCATCCTGGATTAATTGCTCTATCCTTGAGTGAATGACATCAAGCGACCCCAGAATTCTCTCCAACTTCTGGAAACAGGGAACGGGTACAGGGGTTATTTTCTGTGGGTTAAATTCTACGATCACCACAGTTTTTTGCTGCTTAGCTTCGCCAAACCCCATCGGGATAGGCGAACCGCAATAGCGAATGTGCTCGGAACTATCTACAGATTGAGGCACATGCAAATGGCCCAAAGCGAAGTAATCAATCGAAGGTGGGAATAGACTTGCCTTCACCTGTGCCAAAGAGCCTACGTATAGTTCTCTGACACCATCACCGTCTAATGTCTTTCCTCCTGCGGTAAAGAGATGTCCCATGGCAATAATCGGGACTCTCGTCTCCTGATTTCGTTCTGCGCGACTCTGTTCTGCGATGGCCACCACCTCGGCATAGTGCTTTTTGAGCCCGTCTTCAAGTTTTTTATTCTTGTCTGAAAATGATTCACCCGGTTCGACGGTTCGAATATCCTTGTCTCGCAGATACGGCACGGCGCAAACAAGAGCCTGCAAATTTTGCTGTGCGTCATGTAATGCAATCACCTCATCTTTGGGGTTGTCAGTCTTAGCACCAACGACATAGACATTCAGGGTACGCAATACCTCTTTTGGCGCGTTAAGAAACGTGGGGGAATCATGGTTACCGGCAATAATGATAATATTGCGGCAGGTTGAAGCCGCGACTTTGCAAAGAAAGCCATAATACAACTCTTGCGCACGGTTACTGGGAGTGCAGGTATCAAAGACATCTCCAGCAATCAGAAGCGCATCAACGCTTTCACTCACAATCGTCTCATAAAGCCAATCCAAGAATTTAGAAAATTCCTCATAGCGCTTGCGTCCATAGAGTGAGCGCCCCAAATGCCAGTCTGATGTGTGTAGAATTTTCACCTTACCTCCTCATGCCAATTTCAATCACTACGCCCTTATCTCGCCTGTCGCAAGATTATAAGTTCCTATTTTTGTCTCACCCGGCACCGGAGCCACCATATCAATAGCCCAAATACTAACAGCCGCCCCCTGGCGCTCAAGGTCAGCTGCATAGAGACCACGATAACAGAACCTCTCTAGCATGGGATTATAGAAAACCTCTTGAATATGGTATTCCTCATTATTTTTGCTCATGGGTGCCTCCTACTGCTCTAGATTCATATTTTCTTGCTTCATTACCCCCTGGAATATCTCCCCTCAAAATTGGGAATTCTTAGACTTTGGGTCGTGCGTCAAGTGTAGACCTGTAAAAGATACGAAAAAAGAGTCTAATGGCGGAAGCAACGGAATAAACTCTGAATCGCAGTTGTTGAAATATCTATTGGACGCTATTATAATATCAATCAGACGGCATAGTAATAACCTATAGACGATACTACCAACCCAAAATGTACCCCCGCTATTGCAAGCAACATATCATTGAGGCATTAAGCGACACCCCAGTTGTGTTCATAATGGGACCTCGCCAGGTTGGAAAGACCACCTTGGTGAAAAGCCTAATTGATGAAAACTGGAAATACATCACGCTTGACGATCAAGCCCAGTTGGAACTTGCGCGAACAGACCCAATTGGGTTCATCCGAAATCTCACCCACAAACACGTTGTTATTGATGAAGTACAACGACTACCCGAGTTATTCGTGTCAATTAAGCAATCAGTAGATGAAGATCGGAGACCAGGGCGGTTCTTGTTGACAGGCTCAGCAAATGCTCTTTTGCTTCCACGCCTCTCCGATTCACTTGCCGGGAGAATGGAAATCATCTTGCTTACAACATTATCCGAATGTGAAATCAATGGAATTCAGCCCAGCTTCCTGGACAAAGTTCTATCGGGTAGGCAACCAGAATCCCAAACCACTCGCATCCGCGATTTATTGTTAGAGCGCATTGTGAAGGGATGTTTCCCAGAGCCGCTTTCTAGGAAAAAGGAGCATCGTAGTTCTGCGTGGTACCGACACTATATCGACACATTAATCCAAAGCGACATTAAAGATCTAACCCATATTGATCACCCAGCTAGAATGACTAAGTTGCTGAAACTTTGCGCCTTTTACACAGGCAAGTTGATCAATCTCAGTGAAATGGGACAAAAACTGGATCTTAATCGACTAACCATTCAAAAATACCTTGGGTTATTGGAACAACTATTCCTAGTGCATCGGCTGAACGCATGGCATCACAATGAGTATAAACGCCTGATTAAAATGCCCAAGTTACACATGGTTGATTCAGGACTCATCTGCGCCATTCGAGGATATACCCGTGATAGCCTCACGCAAACCCCCTCAGATTTTGGCTACCTTTTGGAGTCCTTTGTAGTTAACGAATTGTGCAAACAAGCTAGGTACACACTCCAACCTCTTGAGTTTTTCCATTACAGAGATAAAGACAAGGTCGAGGTGGATTTAATTATCGAGAATGTCTCAGGGGAATGCTTTGCCATCGAAGTAAAGGCAAGCGCAACCTTAAATCAGCATGACTTCAAGGGGCTACAGAAATTTAAAAGCATAGCAGGAAGCCGGTTTAAATCAGGAATCCTTCTCTACGATGGCGATCATTCCACGGCCTTTGGCGATAATTTGTTTGCGGTACCCATTGGGGCCTTGTGGACACCATAAGGTCGGTGTTTCTCTATTTTACTTGACCACGTCACCCTATAGTTGAAGCATCTTAAACTAAGGACTGGGAAGTAGGGTATGTTTCCATCCCCTACGGGGAATTCTCTATGTCAGACTCGTCCGAATCAATGGTCGTAGGATTGAGGTATGCATCAACTGCAAATGCCGGAGCGGGCATGCCCGACCCCTACGGGGAAGAGGGCAATAGATCTTGGACCGGGGCTGAATAGTTAGAAATTTGGTATAATTCAAATTATGAATGAGAAATATGTTCACCCCCTTACGGACTTTGGGTTCAAACGACTTTTTGGGTCTGAGCCAAATAAGGATCTACTCATTGATTTTCTCAATGAACTTTTACGTCAAGACCAAGAAAAAATCCAGGATCTGACTTATCTAAAATCCGAGCAACTAGGGGCGGGAATCACAGACCGAAGCGCCATTTTTGATCTCTACTGTGAAACGGTGTCTGGCGAGAAGTTTATTGTGGAACTGCAAAAATCCAGACAAGACTTTTTCAAGGACCGCTCGGTTTTCTACTCCACCTTCCCCATCCAGGCACAAGCCAAAAAAGGAAATTGGAATTTTGAGCTTAAGGCCATATATACAGTTGGAATCTTGGGCTTTAACTTTGAGGATCATAAAAACGACAAAGAGTTTTTTCACCACGAAGTTCAACTCATGGAGATTAAAAAGAAACAAGTCTTCTACGACAAGCTCACTTATATCTACCTTGAACTTCCTAAGTTCAACAAAACAGAAGCCGAGCTTGAAACACGTTTTGATAAATGGCTTTTTGTACTAAAGAACCTCCACAAATTTGAAAATCGTCCCCCCAAACTAGCAGAGCGCATCTTCCAAAAGCTTTTTGATGCCGCTGAAATAGCCGCATTCTCAACCGAAGAGCGAGATTCCTATGAGGACAGCCTGAAACACCTCAGGGATATGACAAACGTTATTGATACTGCAAGGGCTGAGGGTGAAGCTAAAGGAAGGGCTGAAGGAAAGGCTGAAGGAAAGGCTGAAGGCGAAGCTAAGGGTGAGGTTAAAAGTCAGACTATGATTGCTAGGAACCTGCTTGATATCCTAGATGATAAGACCATCGCTAAGAAAACTGGTCTATCCGTGGATGAAGTCAGAAAACTTAGACACGATGCCAACAAGTAAAGAGAAGCCAAGGACATCATCGGCTCCCATGATTATTTACACACATTAGTTTACAGTCTCTCAATTGAAGTAATCGAACGGGGAAACCGCGCCGCGTCATCCTGAACTTGATTCAGGATCCAGGGGTTCCCTAAAACTTCCTGACACTACGACCCCAACTTCTGGTGACTATCGTCACCCTTTTGATTTTTCATTTTCATCTCGCATACTTATAGTTGTTGAGAATCCAGGACCAAGCAATAAGGTGTTCCTCCATGTAGGAT
>CAZRLV010000029.1:0-17664 GCA_964600955.1 uncultured bacterium | reverse complement strand
CATCGGATAGGTCCTTGCATATTTACTGCAGTGAAGGTTTGGCGCTCTTTCAATACAACGGTCTCGAATATTCTCTGGGGGCGGGAGAAAAACTGGCGGTAAAGGGAGAAAAGGTGGCTTTCAAAGAAGAGATTCTGGGCAGTGAGAACCGTTATCTCTTCTCCTGGTACCGTCAGGGAGACGAATGGCCCATTTCTCATTATTTATCCAGCTTTAGAGGGTTGGGTCAGAAACAAAGAGCCGTACTCAAAGATCTCAAGATCAATGGACTTTCGGGCGAGGAATTTGAAAGTTATCAGACATTTTCAGCAGCGGACTTGGTCCTCGGAAGATTGCGAATCGAGGGCAAAGTTGAAAATAAAATGGCGCATCAGATTTTGCAGGTTTCGCTGAACAATGCCAAAGATTATTTTGATGTGAGCGCTGGTGATAGTTTTGTTCTTAAACTTATTCCCAAAGAACAAATCTACGAGATGTTTTTCAGACTTAGGGACTTGGACCGCTACCATGACCTCGTTCAAGACGAGATTGTATTTTTCTATCAAAAACGGGGTAATCGCGAAATCATCCTACAGTGGATGGACTCTCTAAAGCAGACTTTCTTCAGAAAAAAGGCCAGGGAACTCGCAAAACTTCTGCGTGGAAGTACCAGCTTTTCCTCCTCTGTAGTTGAAGATCTATTGCAGGAGTTTTCGCTACGAACTTCGCAAAAACTGGATTTAAGCTTATACCGCTACCGGGAATCACGCAAAAAAATAATCGCAGATTTCCGCTGGTTTACGGTCTATACGCGCATGGATGTTTCTGAGCCCATACGCAAATCTGGACGTTGGCAGGTTGTTTTCAGTCGTCATCCCATGGAGGGTTTTCGGGCCGAGCATTTTTCAGGAGAGTTTCCGTTTTTACAGAGTATGGGGCGTAGACGATTGGATCGCTATGGTCCCAGAGTTTCAGGAACTTCTCTGGTAAAAAAGGGTGCGTTGATTCCTACCGTCATTCGCTTCCAAGCTGAAGATGATTTGAGTGCCATCGAGGCTTTGGAATACTTCCTCGACCATGTAGGGCGCAGTGGATCAGGAATCTCCATAAACCCGGATGATGGAAGATTTGACGAACTTCTCGAAAGAGGAAGTATAACTCTCGCTCCAGGGAGTCCGGCGCAGAGAGTTTTTGTGCATGCCAGGGACAATCAAGGCAACTGGGGAGAGTTTCTATCTGTGACTCTTGGAATTTGAAGTGAAGTGAAATGTTAGAGCCAATTTTGAAACTAGTGGGAAAGATATGCATGAGGGTTGGTTTCTCGCTGCTTTTTCTTTGCGGTTTGATTGGTTCCCTGGATGCTAAAAAGAATGCTGCGGGCGTTTTTTCACAAAGCGCTCAGAGATATTTGCAGTCACGCACCGAGAACGAAGTGGAAGAGAACCTCGTCAAGCGTATCTTGGGCTTGGATATGGACTATTTCCAGGCCAAGCAGGTAATTACACGGATTCCATTTTTACATGCTCACGAAAAAATGGAGCTATTTCGGCTTATCGATAAGGAAGCTGAGCGAACCCGGGCTGTTGAGGAAGTGAAGAAGGAGGGGAGTCACGGCTATATTGATTTGGGCCATGAGCATGAACGTCGTGTAATCTTAAAGCGCTTCGTAATGCCCAAGGTGAAAACCGAGTTTCAGTATAAGGCTGTGCAGGAGTTGTTTTCTAAGAAGCTGTTGGTTATGGATTTATACAGTCGAATCCGATCCCTTGGGTTTTTGTCCGAGGAGGATCTAGACCTGGCACGACGTATTGTGAAAGGAAAGCTTGAGGCCTATTTTAATCGACGCGAGTCTTCACATTATCAGATTGCCCAATCCCTTGAGATCGCTACGGTCGACCATGAAGGCTATGAAAAGGATCTGTTCAAGGAAAAGGGAAATTTCGGGCATCTACGCTATCACGTACGAAATTCTGGAATCTATCAAAATGGTGACTTCTTTGGAGAAGCAGCAGTCGAACTCGGAAATGACTCTTTACGGCCTTATGATGACCCTCAATTAGAGTATTTGCGCCTGGAGTGGAGCAAGGGTGACAGACGTCTGGTCTTAGGAGATATTTTCAAGTCTTACACTCCTCAGGCCTTAAATCGGGATTTTCGGGGGTTGTCGTATCGTCGCAGTATTAGCGGCTCCAAGCCTGTCTATCTTTCAGTTTTTGGCGGGGCGCATATGAACCCCTTGGACAATTTGGGAAAGCCAGAGCACGACCTGATTTTTATGCATGGTCTAAGCCTGGAGAAAAGATACTCCCCTAAGCGCCACTGGACTCTGGGTTTTCTTTCGTCACGCGAGGACAGTCCAGGCCGAGCAAGGGGCTCGCGCCTTCTGTCCCTGGTTCACCAGGCAGACCTCTCTAAAGAGTTAATCCTTGATACTAGCCTGTCTCTAAGTTCCGGAGATCGGCTTCGAGGAGATACGCGCTCCTCACATGCCCTGGATTTTAGTTTGACCTATGATGATCGTGTGAGTTTTTCCAGATTTAAATGGTCCCTGTATGACCGGGACTATTTTTCACTACTGGGAGAGAATTTCGAGAATATGGTAGCCCTGGACTTTGACTATCGCAAAACCCAGGCCTGGGGGGATTGGACAGTTTTGGCTCATTACCAAAAGGATTTTGAGAAACCATTGCATACTGCGCTTGAGATTTTTCGTCCTTCAATTTCAGTTCACTGGAACGAGCTTATGGGTCTCGATGATACCGGCCTGGACTATCATTATCTGGAGAGCCGTGAACAATCTGCTGACCAATTACGATTATTTGAGTCCAATACTCATTGGCTTAGCTTAACCAAGAATTTTAAGGTGGTTCAGTTGGACGGCAGGGTTCAGTATCGAGAGTCCTTTGATAAATTGGTTTCTACGTTGGCCGATACGGAAAATAAATGGAGCCTTACGGCTCGGGGCTATTTCCTGTGGATGGGGAAACAACTCTCGCCTGAAGTATTTATGGGTGAAGAACTGAGAAAAGATAGCTCCGGCAGGCGCGACTTGCGCTTTAGCAGGGGGTTTCAAGTTTCGGGAGAGCTTTTCAATCAATCTCAAGCGTCCGCACGCTACACTCTCTGGGAAAATGAATCTCCGCTTGCTTTTCAATCACAGACCTCCGAGGTTCTGACCTGTAAAATGGAGTATCCCCTGTCCAAAGACTGGAAGAGAAGCTTGCGCCTCAGTTATCAGTGGGAAGACCAAAAACTCTCAAACAGTCTAAGCAACGGCAGCCTACGAGAGTTCAAGCTCACCTACAATAATGCATTTTGAAAATTGAGGAGACAGGAGACAGGAGACAGAATTCAGAATGAAGGTTTTTACAACCATTTGAGTGGATCCATCTTCTCTTTTCTTTAGATTCCTTTGCTCCCTAGCTTCTTCTCTGTTTCACTTTGAGGTTGCAAAACGAATCTTCTTTTCAGTCTGAAACTTCCATTAATCTAAAAACCCTTTATTTATGCGGGTTTAAGGGTGGTACGATCTTTGAATATAGAGAGGTGTCAGAAACGAGGTTTAACAAGGAGGATAAAATGTTATACAACATCGTTCATCGTGATTTTTTTGGAGAGGTGGATCGACTCAATCGATTCGCAGAGCAGTTTTTTGGAAGTACCCCCATGCGGTCTCGTGTTTATGAACCCGTAATCCGTATGCAGCGTGAGGATGACGGACTCCTGGTGGAAGCCACAGTTCCTGGCTTCAGTCAAGATCAACTCAACCTTGAAATAAAGGATCAGGTGCTTGAACTCTCAGGACACCAGCAGGCAGTGACATCTGAAGGGGATCAGGAAGACAGCGTTAGTGAGGGTTATGAAGCCTTTAAGCGCAGAATTCGTCTTCCCTTTAGGGTGAATTCCAAGAAGACTCAGGCTAGCTTGGAAAACGGAATCCTACAGGTTCGCCTTGAGGAGCCTCCTGAAGACAAGCCCCTGAAAATTGAGATCAAGTAAGCCCCAAGAAAGGACATTGAGACCCGTAGTCAGCGTTCTGGCTGCGGGTCAACTTACTTCAAGAATGCCAGTTCCTGGATTTTGTAAAAGCTGGGCCTCGATAGATTATTTTCTTCGGTGTAAGAAGTTACCGGTTGGTCATTGCTCAAAAACCCCGACCAATCAGAAAGAAAGACCTGGGATAGACCCTGGGGATTGAGGGCGTGACTTTGTCTTGAGACCCACAGAATTTTGAGCCCATCCGGTGAAATAGCAGCATGATGTAAAACCGGGTTTTCCGTGAGCAAAATCCGGGTTTGAAACCCTTGTGGCGTTGGATTGGAGCTATATAAATAGAAAAGGGAACTCCCATTCCTTGGATTGATTTTGGCCTTCTCGTAAAGCAAAGCATTGGACCCGGGGTCCCAGGTTGGGTTCAAGTCCTGCAAGCCATCCATGGTGATCTGGAAGACCCTGTACTTATCCATGCGCTCAAAGTCAGTGGTTGTCCATGGAAGGCCAATTCCGGCTGAGTCCAAATTGGAATCGACCGGTGCTACGAAAACCTCCCAGGAGCTGTCATCACAGGGACGGCGGCAAACGCTTTGGCGAGTGGGGGTACACCCCCTTGGGCGGGCAAGAAAGCTAATTTGGTTGCCTGCGGGTGACCACGCAGGTGAAGCTAATTCAGAGGGGCAGTCCGCCGGGAAGTTTAGTGCGTCAAACAGGTTTGTATCTGAATAGTCCGGGGATGTATAACCTGCAAAGATTGTGGGTGTTGCTGGAGGGAGAGGCGAGGCATTCATAAAAATATTGTCATTGTGGATCCCCTGGTTAAAAAACTGCAAGAAGCGGTTAATACAGGGAAACTGGGGCAGACTAAGCACACAATCAAAATTATAGTACTGGTTTAGCTGATCTTGATAAAACTCTGACTCTGAAATATTTGCCGGAGTTCTGGACACCTGGCCGGTGATGGGGTCAATCACGGGTTGCCCCGTAACTGGATCAACAAATGCCAGCGGTTGTCCGCTTACAGGATCAAAGAGGCCCAGAGCGCCCCCTGCTGCGGAAAAAGCTGGAATAATGGGAAGTGAAACCGCTCTTCCAGCTTCTTCGTTGATCAGGTCGGCGGCGAGCACAATCCGATTTTGCGGATCTCTGAAGATGAGAGCCTGATCGCGAATCAGGCGTCTATTGTCTGCAAAAGCCCGGTCTGTTTCTCCGATAAAGATCTCCCCGCCCTGGCTATAGCAAAATCTCTTACCGTCGGGAGAATAGCTTGGACTTAGAGCGTCAAGGGCGGAGGATACCAGGGGAGTGAGGACACTGGAATCCATATTGAAGTGGTAAATCTTATAGGTCTCACCGGAGACTTTGGCAGAGATCAGTATCTCCATGGGCTTTTTTGGATTCCAGTCGAGGTCTCTAATGTCTACAAATTGTAGTGGAATCTCAGCGGCAAGATCCTGATATAGACTTGGGGGGTCCTCGCTAAAAACCTTCTTGGTCATAAACGACAGGTTTTCGCGAAACGAAATATCATTGGGGTTAAGGTTTGTAGTTCCAAAGGTTATATCAACACTGACCAGGGCGGTACTCTGGGTATTAATCTCAACTGAAGCGGAGTAATTGCCCTGGCGAGCCAGAACCCGAAACTCTCCAGGACCTAGATTATCAAAAAGAAAGGTTCCGTTTTGGTCTGTAAGAGTGGATTCAAAGCCTGGGATAATCTGAACGGACGCGTATTGAGCTACGCGTCCTTCATCGGCGTTAAATACGGTTCCTAAGATGAGTGAGCTCTGGTCCTCAGCCCTGCCTTCCTCTCCTGGAACCATGAGTTCTTCTTTCGAACAGCCGCATGCCAGAACAAGAAGGGCGACAAAAGCCAAAACCCCGCACTGCAAAAGGGGTCTAGCCATCAAGCTAATCATCGGTAACTTAAGGTATAAGTTGACTTTGTGGGATGATTTTTTTAGTATGGCGCGTTGAAAAAAACCATTAAATCCATCGGGACCTTGGTTTCAAGCTCGGTGATCCTTGAGATTCGCTTGGACACCCGATGGGAAACTTAACCAAAAAGGAGACAAATATGTTATCTCAAGTTAGCATCAGAGACTTGCTGGAAGCCGGGGTTCATTTCGGGCATCAGACCCGTAAATGGGATCCTCGTATGGCTCCCTATATCTACACCAAGCGTAATGATATTCACATTCTGGATTTGCAGCAGACGGTACGACTCATTCGTCAGGCCTGCACGAAGATAAAAAAAATAGCTGAGAAAGGTGGGAATATTCTATTTATCTCCACCAAGAGGCAAGCTCAGGAAATCATCCGCGAGAACGCTGAGCGGGCTGGGGTGCATTACGTGAATTACCGCTGGCTGGGAGGGACTCTCACCAATTTTAATACCATTCGTCAGAGAATCAGTCATCTGAAAAAACTCGAGCGCATGGTGGAGAGCGGAGATATGGATCTTCTCGGTAAGAAAGAGCGCGCTCGGCGCATGCGTGAACTTCGCAACTTAGGGCATAACCTCAATGGGATCCGTGATATGGACGGACAGCCGGATATTGTCTTTTTAGTGGATCCAGGCAAAGAAAGAATTGCTGTCGATGAGTGCGCGAAGCTTAAAATCCCCATTATTGCCATCACGGACTCAAACTGTAATCCCAGTCATATTGACTATGTCATTCCGGGAAATGATGATGCGATTCGATCGATTAAGGTCATCGCCAGCTATATTACAGACGCAATTTTGGAGGGCAAGGAACTGAGTCGTGCGACACAGGAGAAGGAAGAGGTTAGCGTCAATTAAGTGACCTCTCTATCATTAATTGAAGGTGAAGATTATGGCAGTTAAACCAAGTGATATAAAGGCTCTACGAGAGAGAACCGGGGCAGGGATGCTAGATTGTAAGAAAGCATTGTCCGCCGCTGGTGGAGATATACAAAAAGCTGTAGAGCAGCTTAGAAAACAAGGGCTGGCTTCGGCCGGAAAGAAGGCGGGTCGCGTGGCCGCAGAAGGTGCGATTTGTGCCTGTATCAGTGAAGATGCGAGTTCCGGGGTTTTACTGGAGCTGAACTGTGAAACGGACTTTGTTGCCAAGACCGATGATTTTGCGGGTCTGGCAAAGACTCTCACTCGTCAGGTGCTGACAGGAGACCCCAAAGATGTGGATGCCCTTCTGGAGCTTTCCGAAGCGGGTAATTCTGTGGGAGAGGTCATTAAAGAGACCATTTCAAAAACGGGTGAGAATATTTCACCACGTCGTTTTGAGAGGTTTGTCAGTCAGTCCGGTGTCGTCCATTCCTATATTCATGGAGGGGGTAGCCGGGGGGTTTTGGTAGAAGTTTCAGTAGCAGACGAGGCTGTTAAATCGAGTTCGGATTTTAAGGGGTTTTGCGCGGATATGTCCATGCAGATCGCGGCTTCTTCGCCCTCCTTTCTAAACCGTGAAGAGGTTCCTCCTGCCGAGGTGACCGCTGAAATCAATATCTATAAGGAGCAGCTACGCAAGCAGGGCAAAAAGGAAGAATTGCTGGATCGTATAGCGGCAGGTAAGCTGGAAAAATTCTACCAGGATGTTTGCCTTGTTGACCAGCCATTTGTCAAAGAGTTGAAAACAAAGGTTCGCGATTTGATCAAGGATCTGAGCACGAAGCTGGGTTCACAGATTTCAATCCTTCGTTTCAGCCATTTTGTTCTGGGCGAGGGTATTGAGAAAAAGCAGGACTCATTCGCCGAAGAGGTGTCGGCAGCGGTCAAAGGTTAAGGCTTGAAAAGGGTTCTGCTAAAGATAAGCGGTGAAACCCTGGGCTCCGGGGCTGGAATAGCCTTCCATAAGGAAGTTCTCGATTCCCTGGCAGGGCAGCTTATTGAGCTGCAGAAACAGGGTTCTCAGATCGCTCTGGTGGTTGGTGGCGGAAATATTCTGAGAGGCGCCAATAGTTCGACTCTTGGTCTGGATCGGGTGCCTGCGGATTTTATGGGTATGCTGGCTACGATCATCAACGCTGTAGCCCTGGAGGGTTTTTTTAATGCGCGGGGACTTCCAACAGTGGTGATGACGCCCTTTGGGCTCCAGGCTTATGCCCAATTGTATAACACCCAGGGGGCGTTGAAGCATCTCGACGCGGGCCACCTGGTCATTTTGGCCGGTGGAACGGGAAACCCTTATTTTAGTACGGATTCGGCGGCTGCCCTGCGCGCTTGCGAGCTGAAGGCAGACCTTTTGATTAAGGCTACCAAGGTGAACGGAGTCTACGACTCCGACCCTGTAGTTAATCCTCAGGCCAAGCGCTATGATCAGCTCAGCTTTAAGAAAGTCCTTGAAGACGATCTTAAAATTATGGATTTGACCGCGGTTTCACTCTGTGCTGAAAACGCGGTTCCCATTCGTGTCATAAGTCTTTTCGAGGGAGAAAATATCCTGGCCTTGAGCCGGGGAGAGTCCGTGGGCACCTTGGTGTTCTAGCTTAGGATTGGAGAAAGCCATGCCGGTAGATGAGATTCTTTTAGAGACTGAAGAGAAGATGGAGAAGGCTATTGAGTCTTTGTTAGCCGCATTGCAGACCTTGCGAACAGGTCGTGCAAACCCCATGTTGGTGGATAAAATCAGAGTTGATAGCTATGGCGCATCCTCGCCGTTAAAGGCCGTGGCTTCCTTATCTGTTCCCGAACCGAGAATTTTGATGATTCAGCCCTGGGATAAATCGATGATTGCTCCTATTGAGAAAGCAATTATGGCTTCAGATCTAGGTATCAATCCCATGAGTGATGGTTCGGCGATTCGTCTTTCAATGCCAGAGATGACAGAGGAGCGTAGAAAAGAACTGGTTAAAGTTGCCCGAGCAAGGTCTGAAGATGGCAAGGTCGCTGTACGTAACGCCAGAAGAGATGGAAATGCCTCTCTCAAGAAATTGGAAAAAGATAAAATTCTAACCGAAGACGAAGGTAAGTTGAATCAGAAATCGATTCAGGAACTGACCGATCAGTACACAAACAAGATTGATACCATCGTAGAAGCCAAAGAAAAAGATATTCTAGAAGTTTGAATGAGGCTGAGGGTTGTAAGGCTATAGGTTTGTCATTCTGAGCAATTCTCACTAATTTACTCATAGAGTGCTGTTTAACCAGGAAGATGGATTGCAGATCAGGGTTCATAATGGCGAAAGTATGAGGTATTCCCATCTTTAATCTCTTACCTTAGAGCCCACAGCCTCATAGCCTTTTTACCTTTGCCCGCAAAATAGTGGTTGCGCTTGGTAGCTTATTTCAGGATACTTATAAGGTGGGTGTGTTTTGGGGAGCGGAGCGCCTCATCTTGGAAAGGGAGCAGAGTCTTTGGAGAATATCCGACCCAATTTTGATTTGACTCCTGCAGAAGAGGACGTATTTTCCAGCATCGATTGGAGCCGTTGTCCTCGCCATATAGCCATCATTATGGATGGGAACGGTCGCTGGGCAAAAGCGCGGGGTCAATTGCGCACCTTCGGTCATAAAAAGGGTGTGGATTCGGTGCATGAGGTGGTGGAGGCTTGTGGCAAGATTCCTGTGGATTTTGTCACTTTTTATGCTTTTTCCACAGAGAATTGGAAGCGCTCTGGTTCAGAGGTGGAGACCCTCATGGGGTTGTTTTCTTCCTCACTGCACAAATATTTGGATCGGTTGATTGAGCAAGGCGTTCGTATTCGGGTCATAGGCGATCTTTCTGGGATGGGAGAGAAAATTCGTCGAGAATTTGATGAAGCTGATCGATTGACAGCAGAAAATGAAAAGGTGTGCATGACTCTGGCTTTAAATTATTCCGGCCGGGCGGACCTTGTGCAGGCCGCTACAGAGATCGCTACAAAGGTAGAGGCTGGAAATTTGAGGCCAGATCAAGTGAATGAGGATTTGATGAGCCGCCATTTGAGTACAGAGTTTTTACCTGACCCAGATTTGTTGATTCGTACGAGCGGAGAACAGCGTCTCTCCAATTTTATGCTCTGGGAAAACGCATATTCCGAGCTTTATTTTTCAGATGTGCTTTGGCCTGATTTTAGAAAGTTGCACCTATTTAGTGCTATTTCACAATATCAGTCACGTAGCCGCAGATTTGGAGGCGCATGATTCTCAGGGCTATTACTGGCACGCTTTTGATTGCCATGACTTTGCTTTGCATATTTGCGGGAAAGCCTTGGTTTTTAGGGCTTTGGCTGATTTTTATGGGAGTTGCTTTCAAGGAAGCTTTTTCCTTTCAGGGCGATAGGACCTTCAAGATACCTTATTTGGTTTGCTCCCTGATTTGGCTTTTGGGTTCCGTGGCCTATCTATATCTTTCAAATCTATGGATACTTTGCTTTTTTGGGGCGGTATCAGTCGCTTTGTACTTTACGCTGGCGGCTTTCATTTTGCCTGCGCAGGGGGTGGATTTGGTAAGATTTCAGTCTTTTTCTACTTCCCTCGCCCTCTTCGTTTATGTGGCGGTTTTCTACACTCCGGTTTTGATTTTGGTCGGTTCACTTGAGCGACCTGAATTCGTAGTTTTATTTTTGTTTTCTTTGTTTTGGCTTCAGGACAGCTTTTCTTTTCTGGCGGGTAAATATTTAGGGAAACATCCCCTCGCACCGGTATTGAGTCCCAAGAAAACCTGGGAAGGTGCTGTCATTGGGCTTTTTCTGACTTTGGCGACGCTTTTTTATTTTGCTCCAGAGTTTCCTCCCAGAATTGGAAACTGGATCTTGGTCTATGGATTTTTAGTTGGGGTTAGCGGCCAGGTGGGGGATTTGATAGAATCAGGAATTAAACGCGCATTTCAGATCAAGGATTCGGGAGCGTTTTTTCCGGGACACGGAGGGGTTCTTGATCGTTTTGACTCAGTTACGGCAGGTTCAGTCGTCCTTATGGGATTATTTCTGCCGGATCTAATGACGACAGAGTTTTTGGGCGCGGACTTTTGATGGAGTAAGGGTATGGAATTGGTCGTACAGTTTCTTGAGAAGGGGTTTTGGGTCCTTCTCGTTTTGAATACGATTGTTTTTCTACATATTCTCGGTAGAGTCATTTCAGCCAGGATCCTAGGTTTGTCTCTTGTTCGCCT
This sequence comes from uncultured bacterium, assembly GCA_964600955.1. GTDB lineage: Bacteria > Muiribacteriota > UBA6191 > UBA6191 > UBA6191 > CAZRLV01. The sequence continues at coordinate 6,622 of CAZRLV010000029.1, read as the reverse complement.
TGAGTTGGGGATAAGTTCGAAGCCTCTATGGGAGGGGGGAATTTCAGGGGTTCTGGTGCGCATTGCCCGCTTCCCTCTGGGCGGTAGGATTTACCTCCAAGGTGAGGGTTTGTCCGCTGAAGCAGACCCTAAAGTCCCCGGATTTTTTAGGACAGTTCTGGGGTGTCTAGGGGGGCCCTGTTTTCAGTTTCTAGGTGTGATCTTTTTTCTAGCGCTTGGTTTTATCTGGTACGGGGATACGTCCTATACCATGCAGGTTGTTAATACCTTTGAAGATTCTCCGGCTCGCAAGGCTGGGTTTCAAATGGGAGATATTATTCTCAAGGTTGCTAACGAGGAGGTGGTGCGCTTTGAGATGGGTCAGAGATTGATAGCCTCCTATCCAGGAAATGAAATCTCAGTTCTGGTGGAGCGCAAGACCGGTTATCGCACCTTCCACGACTTTCAAAGGCTCATGGCTTTCATGGAGAAAAGCTATGGGAATCGCAACTATATTCGAATTCATGGCAAGGGCGATCAAAAGCCGGCTGTTTTTTACGCCAGGGAGCCGGCCTTGGAGCGTCTACGTCAGGTGGACCTCAGAGATTTGAATGTCGATGTGTCCACAGCTAAGCAGGAATTTGAAATCCGCGTAACCCCCAATGAGTATGGCCGCATCGGGATCGGAATCAAACCCTACTCTCTGAATGAAAAAACAGTTTTTCCAGGAGTTCTTGAATCTCTGGAACTAGCTGTAGATTACTCCGTTATTTTGGCCTCGGAATTTCTTTCTGAGCTGTACCATATGGCTGTCAACTTTGTTCAACTGGGAAATATGCCCCTGGAGTTGAACATTCTCTTCGAAATTTTGCGCTTTGTTTCCGACTTTTCTGAGCTTGAGGGAGATGACTTTTTGAAACTCATGGCAATGTTGACTCTGGCTACCGGGCTTTTAAATCTTTTGCCTCTACCGCGTTCGGTTGGTTTTTTGATTTTGTCCGGATTATTTCGAAGAAGTGTTAACATTATATTTCGCAGGCTCCTGAAGAAGGGGCATGACTTGATCGACGATGAGCTTGAAGGATATATGAGGTGGCTATATGGAGCTGGGTTCGCACTGGTTCTAATTCTCTTCATTTTTCATGGTTTTCCGTCGATCTCTGGTTAGTCAGGCCGTCTCAAAACGGATGGAGTATTAGTTCATGGAAGCAATCCTCGGTTTCGTCTATAAATTTCTGCTGTTTGCCCTGGTCATTGGATTTGTGGCTTTAATCCACGAATTAGGCCATTTTCTTGTAGCCAAGGCCTGCAATGTCAGGGTGGATGCTTTTGCAATTGGCATGGGGTCTCAAAAACTCTGGTGCAAGACCATTGGTGAGACCGAGTATTCCATTCGAATTTTCCCCATTGGGGGCTTTGTTCTGCTGGCACAGGAGGATGGGGTGGATTTGGATGACGGCCGTCCTGACCCGGGAGAGCGAGGTTTTCAACGTAAAACCCTGGTGCAAAAAATAGCGATTCTTCTGGCGGGTCCCTTCATGAATATTCTGGGGACGATCGGGATTTTGACACTGCTCTGGTCTCTATTTGGGGTGCCCCTCTCGACGCTGCAGGTCTTGGATGTTGTCGAGGGTACTCCGGCCAAAAAAGCTGGATTTGAAGCCTCTGACGTCATTTTATCTATCAATGATCATGAGATCCAAAAATTTGAAGATGGCCAGCGTTTGATTGCGTCCAATGCAGGCCAGGAGATTCTTGTAACCGTAGAACGTAGGGGAGGTTACAAGGACTTTAAGGACTATTCCCAGGCACTTAATTTTTTGCGCGAAGACTATAAGTCGCCCAATTTCGTCCGTTTCTATGATGATAGAGGCAAGATTTCAAAGCTGGTGAATAGTTCAAGCTTGGCTGTGTCTGAACTTGAAAAAATGGCTTCAGGAGCATTACATCTTGATATTTCGACTGAAATCAGGGCAGAAAAAATTACGGTGGTTCCAGACGCACAAGGGAGGGTTGGTATCCATATTCGACCCTATATTCTTGGCGATGAGCGTATGACTCTGCCATTTCTCAGGGCTTTGATCAAAGCAACGGATGATACAGCCTATTTAACTAAAACCTTTTTCATTCAAATCTCCGCTATTTTGGTTCAAGTGGTCAAAAAATTCAGCACACCGGATGAGATTGGCGGTCCTGTAGCGATTGCTTATGCCGTGGCTCAGGGGGTGGAGCAGGGAGCCTATAGTTTTTTATGGCTTACGGCTCAGATTTGTCTTTCAATCGGGGTTTTCAATTTAATTCCAATCCCGGGACTGGATGGAGGTAGAATTCTAGTGATCCTGGTCAAGGATACCGTGAATTTTCTAGGAAGAACCTTTTTGGGGGGATCCAGGGAGCCTTTTAATGACGTTATTGAGGGCTACGTAAATATCTTTGGTGTGCTTTGTGTTGTCTCATTAATCATTCTCGTTACCTATAAGGACATCGTGGGACTTCTGGGGTGAGGGTAGGCAAAGGTATTCAAAATATTGGTTTTTTGCCTAGATATTGTATACACTGAGCGCTGGAAGAGTGAAACCATGGCTGCAGTTAAGAAGATGAAGGGGCGTCCCGCTAAAACATTGTCCTGGTGGACCATAGTTCTTTCTGTTTTGCTTGGCGCAGTTTCTCAGGCGGCAGAGCCCCCGGTTTTGTCTGTGGGCGTTCTTGAGCAGGGTCAGAGTGTTTTTATCAGTGCTCAACATGGATTCAGGATCTACCAGAGTCATGGGACGCGCAAGGTGCTTTTTACCCGCTGGAACAGTTCAGCAATAAAATTTCAACCAACCGCCCGGGGCTTTGGCTTTCTGAAGTTTCACCATTTAAACTCTGTTGATATCAGTCCCTTTAAAAAGGGGTTGGTCTATGTCAACGGAAAGGGTTACCGTGGAAAATTAACCTTGTTCGAGGATAAATTTGGTAAAATCACCGTAGTCAATAAAATAGACCTTGAATCTTATCTCTATGGTGTCATCAAATCTGAGATGCTGATCAATTCGCCTATTGAGGCCTTAAAGGCTCAAGCTGTGGTGGCACGTACCTATGCGATCCGCAATCAGGATAAATTTACGACGGACTTTGGATTTGGTCTGAGTTCAGATGTACGTTCCCAGGTTTATAACGGTATTGAGGATGAGCATGAGATTGCTAGAAAGGTTGTCAAGGAGACGCGCTGGAGCATCTTGACTTTTAGAAAAGAGCCTATCTCGGCCTTTTATCACTCAGCATGCGGTGGCTCGACTCTGGCCTCTAAAGACTGGCATGGAAAGTCCATTCCGTACTTAAAGTCATCTGCCTGTCCCTTTTGCCAGCCCTATAAGAACTTCGACTGGGAGATTGAACTTTCCTATGATTCCATAAAGAACAAACTGCGTGAAGCGGGTGAAGTCATTCGTGAGATTGAGAGTATCGATTTGCAGCGAGCATCTAGTGGTCGCCTGGTGAATATCCAAATCAAGCACACGCGAGGAGTTCTAAAATATTCAGGAGCCAAGTTCAGGGCTTTGATTTCCCCAAGTGTTCTCAGGAGTACCATGGTGAAATCTGTTGAGATGAACCTTGCTTCGGGGCATGCTCGCGGTGATCGGACAGAAATGGCTATTTTGTCAATCATCCACGGGAGAATGCGAAAACTTCGATCTATACGGCTTCAGGGCACGGGATTCGGGCACGGGGTAGGACTATGTCAATGGGGTGCTAAAGGCTTGGCGAATAAAGGATATGGGTTTAAGGATATTCTCAAGTATTACTATTCCGGGGTATCCATCATCCAAATGTACCCCTGAATTTTGACAAAAGACCGGCGATAGGCTTGATTTTGTAAAAAGACATTGTGGGGGTGACGATAATCCTAAGGAGTCGGTACTCTTTGTCTGGAGGGGATTAGCATGTTTCGACTTGGGTCGCCCAAGTTTTCACTTGGCATTGACATAGGAACCTCTTCTCTGAAGTTTATTCAGATGAAGAAGACCAAGCAGGGTCCCCAGATTGTCGCGCATGGGCTTGAGCGTTATCCTCCAGGGATCTACCAGGACGGGATTTTGCAGGACTCCAACGCTCTGGTGCAGATTATTCGTGGACTCAAGAAAGAACATAATCTAAAGTTTGATCAGGTTTTCACGGGGATTAGCTCTCAGAGTACAATTTTACGCTTCTTCCCGCTCCCTGAAATGGATGATGCGGAGCTTAAACATGCCATTGATGGCGAAGCTGAGCAATATGTGCCTTATCCTCTAGATACAGTAAATCTTCACTACGCCAAACTCGACCGTTTTGAGCAAGAGGGGATGTCACGCTTTCTATGTTTATTGGCCGTAGCTCAAAAACAGCATGTGGATACCCTTGTTGATCTTTTCAAATCAGCAGGGATCAAAAATCTAGACGCTCTTGATATTGATTCTTTGGCCATGATCAATGCTCTCAATAGTTACCTCAACCGTGCTCAAGGAGCCGCTGCGGTCGTAGAACCTTTAGGCGAAGGTGGAGAGAATCCAGAGGGGGCGGAAGAACCTGCGTCCATGGAGTTTACACCTCCTGAGGGTCCCCCGGAGGATGAAGTTACAGCCATTGTTTGTATTGGAGCTCGTAAGACGGTCATCAATGTCCTCAAGGGGGGAGTCTTGAGATTTTCCAGAACATCCCCCGCCTCTCCCTCTGAGTCTTTAGGGGGGGAAATAATCACCGATGTGATTAAATCCGTGTACAAAGTCCCCTTCGAAGAAGCCGAGGAAATTAAAATTGAAAAATCCAGACAGGCTGTGGAAGGCGTAGAGGACCAGGAATTCTCGGACGTGATTCATACTACGGTCGAGGAAATTGCAGTGGAGATTCGTAGGTCTTTTGATTATTACAAGGCCCAGCATCGTGAACCCATTATTCATCGAGTTATCCTCACCGGAGGAACAGCTAAGCTTAAGGATATTGAGGTTTTACTGAGTAACGAGCTTTCGGTGGATGTTGAGGTGGGGGATCCTTCCTACGGTATCCTGCGTGATATGGATACGGAAGAGCTCTTTGAAGAAAATCTTCAGGAGTATGGGGTAGCCATTGGATTGGCCCTGCGGGGATGTGACGAAGAAGAATCCTTATGAGCCAGATTAAAATCAATATTCTCACAGAGAAGAAAAAAAAATCGATTCCAATTCCCATTGGCGGAATTGCTTTGGGTTTCTGGGTATTGCTTAATATCGGGGCCTTATATTTTGGGACCATCTGGGTTGAGGATGAAAAGGTAAGTTACCGTGAGCAAAAGGGAATTGATCGACTTGAGATGGATGTGCGTAGATTAACGGGAGACTTCAAACGCAGAAAGCGTCTACAGCAGGAATTTAATAGCGTAGAGTCGGCGCTTTCCGATTACCAGGGGATTTTGAGCAAGAAAATGGGCTCCTGGACACGGACCTTGCATCGCTTCGAGAAATTTGTGGCCCGCGCGAAGTCCGTTTGGATCACTCAGTTGCGCATTGACCAGGATGGGCAAGTTTTGCTTAATGGAATCTCCAAGGAATCCAAGACCAAAGAGCGTAATACCGAGGGCAAAAGTATTTTTCTTACAACCCGTGGGGTTACGGATCTTGTGAGTATCCTTAACCAGGAAACAGATTTTGTAAGAGGCGTCTCACTTTCACAGGTTACCCATGATCTGGTGGACAAAAAACCAGTGGCAAAATTCGATCTTTCCTTTGTTATCGATCGAAATATCTGAGGTTTATGAGCTATGAGTCAAAATAGAGGTAGAACATGCTCGTAAAGTTCATAGGATATGTGATCGGGATGTTCGTTGTCAGCGCCATTAGCTTTGGGTTTTGGATTTTTCAGTACCACCAACCCCTGCAGGAAGAAAAGCGCAGAATTGACAGGAAGTATACCGAGCTTCGCAATAAGCAAAAGCGAGGACGTAAGCTCAAGCAGGAGATCAAGGCCTTGCAAAAGCAGATACGATCCACAAAAGCTGAAATTGTAACTTTGCTTAAGGAAAAAACCAAAAATCGTGATGTTGGAAAATTCCTCAATGATGTAGAGGCTGACTCCAAAAACGCTGGAGTGACGCTGAGAAGTATACGGATTCACCCTAAGACTCAAAGGCAAAGGTTCATTGAGATTCCTATGGAATATAGTGTTGAGGGCTCCTATTTTGAGATTTATGATTTTTTTCAAAGAGTTGAGAATCGTCAGATGCTCAATCTCACCAATTCACAGATCAATATCTCAGGCGGCGGGACAGACCGGGGCGTTAAGGTTAAAAACTTGAGCAAGAAGATTGACAAGTCTAAAAAACTTTTAGATCTCGATGGTAAGTCCGTTAATCTGCCCAAAGTGAATAACGAGACTCGTTTTCCGCGACTGCGCGTAAATTTTGACGGCAGAATCATTATAATTGATAAGTCACATATTCAGCGTTTTGAAGATGGTTAGAGGCTAAGGTGCGAGGCATGCCTCGCCCGTGAGGTAGGGTGACATGAAGATTTATTTTTTTACTTTGGCTTTTCTGGTTTTCGTCGGAGGAGCTTTTGCGGATGTAGCCACCGAGAAGCCTTATTATGATTTTTTCAAGAAGTTGATCGAAAAACCACGCCCCCGCAAACGTCAGCGCGTGAGAAGGAAG